>JALUQR010000078.1 GCA_027017505.1 bacterium | reverse complement strand
GTGCGTGCATACAGAAATTTAAAGCATCTCCTCCAGCAGGAAAGGTTCAGCTGTGTGGTGCTCATAGATTATCCCGCCTTGCAAACCTGAGGTTAAACTCGGGATAATCTATGAGCACCACACAGCTGAACCTTTCCTGCTGGAGGAGATGCTTTAAATTTCTGTATGCACGCACTATATCCCCGAGTTTTTCCACGGCCTCTGCCAGGCCCACCACCGCAAGCATTGAGGAGTCTATTCCCTCGAGCCCTGCGTCAAGCATCTTTCTGCCACCCATGCCCTTTATTTTTACAGAGGGGTCTATCTTCTTGATTTCCCTTATGAGTGTGCTTCCGTGGAGGTCTCCTGAGGCCTCTGCGCTTATCATGAGGATGGTTTTTGCCATAATCCAAAAGATTCAATCCACATCGGTGAATGCCTGTGAAAGGTCCAGAACGCCTTCCAGATGGTGTCTTGCCCTTTCAAGGGATAGCCCTATAGAGTTTTTTATCTTCTTTGCCACCTCAAGTGCCCTCTTGCCCTCTGTGCCAGGCACCCTGGGTGGTAGCCCCTTAAGCGACGCATCTACAAATGCCTTTATCTCTTCCATAAGCGGGTCACCCTTTTTTATCCGCGGGCTTTCCTTCTCAAGGGTGGGTCTTTCCTCACCCTGTTTAAGGTGCATTATGGTTGCACGCTGGGTATCGTAGTCCACAGACATGTAGGTGCACGGCTGAAATACCCTTATCCTTCTCTGCCTCTCCCTTGATACCCTGCTTGCTGTGATATTTGCCACACAACCGTTCCTGAACCTCAGCCTTGCACTGGCTATATCTATCTTTCCCGATATAACGGGCACACCAACCGCATCCACCATCTCCACATCTGAATCCACAAGGCTCAGCACTATGTCTATATCGTGTATCATGAGGTCGTATATAACATCCGTATCGAGTGCCCTGCTGGAAAAGGGCGAAAGCCTCTGAGACTCTATGAATAGAGGGGTTCTGACCTTCTCCCGCATGAGTCTTACAGCGGGGTTGAACCTTTCAAGAAGCCCCACCTGAAGCACCACACCCCTTTTTTCTGCCTCTTTTATGAGCTTTTCAGCCTCCGAGGGGTTTGCGGTCATGGGCTTTTCTATGAGCACATCCACACCCTTTGACAGGAAGTACCTTGCTATCCTGTAGTGGGTTACCGTTGGTGTTACCACACTTACAGCATCCACCCTGCCAGCAAGCTCGCGATAGTCTGTATACGGGGTGGTATCAAGCTCTCTTGCAACCGCAACCGCACGCTCCCTGTTTATGTCCACCACACCAACAAGTTCCACCTCTTTTTTAAGTTCGCTGAACTTTATCGCATGAAGCCTTCCAAAATGCCCAACCCCTATGACTGCTACTTTTATCTTTCGTGCCATTTTTCACCCTTCTTCCTGGTCTGGCTTTCTTTTTGCCACAGCTCTTTCCTTTACAACACCACGCTTTGAGCCCTCTATAAACCTGAGAAACCTCTCTGCATGTACAGAGCCTGGCAGTTCCTCTCTGAGTTTTTCAACTGCATCCTTAAGTGGCATGGAGGACTTAAACAGTATGGCATACGCCCTTCTTATCTCCTGGATGTCCTGCCTGCTGAAGCCCTGTCTTTTAAGCCCCACACTGTTGAGCCCGTAAAGATGTGCCCTGTTGCCCACTGCCATCACATAGGGTGGAATGTCCTTGGTCACAGCGGATGCACCACCTATAAAGGCGTATGCACCTATCCTCACATACTGATGTATGGCCACAAGCCCTCCGACGATGGCATGGTCTTCTATTATAACATGTCCGCCAAGGGTTGCAGCATTTGCCATTATAACATGGTTTCCAATCACGCAGTCATGGGCTATGTGCACATAGTTCATAAAGTAGTTGTCATTACCACATATGGTCTTTCCCCTGTCCTTCGGGGTGCCCCTGTGGATGGTTACGAACTCTCTTATGACATTGCGGTCTCCTATGATGGTCTCCGTGGGTTCGCCCCTGTAGGTTATGTCCTGGGGGTCCATTCCCACAGAGGAGAACTGATACAGCCTGCACTGGCTTCCAATGGTGGTGTTGTCGTGAACCACCACATGGGAGGCCAGCCTGGTATCCCTGCCTATCTTTACATTCGCACCTATTATGGAATAGGCACCCACCTCAACGCCTGTGTCAAGCTCTGCTGATGGGTGCACTATTGCTGTTGGATGAATCCTTACCTCTCCTCTATTCATACTCCCTTCACCTCTCCACCACTGTTGCCATAAGTTCTGCCTCTGCAGCATGCTTCTGGCCAACATAGGCATTACCCTCAAAGATACACATGGTGCCCCTTATCTTTTTAATCTCGCAGACAATCTCAAGGGTGTCTCCAGGAAACACGGGGTTTCTGAACCTTGCACCATCTATGCCCACAAAATATAGGAGCCTGTTGGATATACCCATTGACCTGAGGACAAGCACCCCGCCAACCTGTGCCATGGCCTCTATTATAAGTACCCCTGGCATTATGGGATGCGAGGGAAAGTGCCCCTGAAAGAAGGGCTCGTTTATGGTCACATTCTTTATACCCCTGGCCATCTTGCCCTTTTCAAACTCCACTATCCTGTCTATGAGAAGAAAGGGGTAACGATGGGGAAGAATCTTCGTGATTTCCTCTATATCTATGGGGGAATTGCCTGCTTCCACCATACACGCCTCCTTTTTACTTTTTCTCCAGTCTTTCAATCCTTTCCTCAAGCTCCCTGAGTTTTTCCTTAAGCTCTGGCAGTTTCTGCACAAGGGCCTGTAGCTTAAGCCACCGCCTGTGCTCCATGAGTGGATAGCCCGTGTAGGCACCCTTATCTCTTATGGTTGAGGAGACAAGCGACTTCATCCCTATCACGCAATCGTCCACTATCTCAAGGTGTTCTGTAACCGCAACCTGTCCTGCAAGTATCACCCTGTTACCCACCTTTACAGAGCCTGCTATACCCACCTGGGCGACAACGATGGTGTCCTCGCCTATCCTTACATTGTGTGCTATCTGGACCAGGTTATCTATCTTGGTGCCCCTGCCTATAACTGTGGTGCCTGTTGTTGCCCTGTCTATGGTTACACATGCGCCTATCTCAACATCGTCCTCTATGACCACAGTGCCCACCTGTGGTATCTTCACATGTCTGGTGCCATCCCTTACATAGCCGAAGCCATCGCTTCCCACCACACTGTTACAGTGGATTACAACCCTCTGGCCTATCCTGGAACCCTCGCGTATGGAGACATTTGAGTATATAATGCTCTCTGAGCCTATCTCCACATCCTCGCCAACATAAACCCCTGGATAAAGCACCACCCTGTCGCCCAGCTTCACACCCCTGGATATGAATACCCCTGCCTGTATGGATACATCCCTGCCTATGGACGCAGAGGGGTCTATATGGGCTGTAGGGTGTATCCCTGCAGGTGGATGTCTTACAGGTTTTATGGAGGCCATGATTCTTGCAAAGGCAAGGTAGGGGTTTTTAACCACTATGAGGTTCCTGCCCTCTGCGGTGTCTGCAAGTTCAGGGGATATAACTATGGCAGATGCCCCTGTGGTTGCAAGAAACCTCCTGTAGCGGGTGTGAGAGAGAAATGTTATATCCCCCTTTTTCGCCTCCTCTATGGATGCAACCCCTGTTATTATCGTGGAGCCGTCGCCCCTCAGGACACCTCCCACAAGCTCTGCCAGTTCTTTAAGAGTCTTTCCCTCTGCCATAAGGACCACCCCTACCGATTCTCTTCCCTAAGCCTTTCGTTGTAGAGTTTTATAACCAGGTCTGTGATGTCGTCCTTCTCGGGGCCGTAAAGGATAAGCCCTGTTGATGCCTCGAGCACATAGGTGTAGCCCCTTTCTTCTGCCACCTGGTCTATAATTTTGCGCAAATCCTTTATGATTTTCTCTTCCTTCTGGGTTCTCTTTCTGTTGAGCTCCTCGCTGAGTCTTACAAACTCCTGCTGGAGTTGCTGGCTCTTCTGCTGGTAGTCCCTTTCCTTTGCCCTTCGTGTCTCCTCGTTCCATATGGCCTGTTTTTTTTCTATCTCTTCACGAAGCCTTTTGAGTTCCTCCTGTTTCTGTGTCAGCTGTTTTTCGAGCCTGCGTGCCTCCTCTTTGAGCTCCTCTTTTGCCCTTATGCCTGCCTCGCACTCGTTAAGTGCCCTCTGCAGATTAACATAGCCTATCTTAAGCTCTGCTACCGCATGGTGTGCAGATGCAAATCCCAGAAGAACCCACAGGGTGGCAAGAAAAACTATCCTTTTCATAATTCCCTCTCCTTTGATTTTTTAGAAAAATCCTCCAATTGTAAAGCCCCAGGCTGATTGCTTCTCTCCTGGTTTTCTGTTAAGGTTGTATCCCCATTCAAGCCTTATCGGGCCCATGGGGGAGTACCATCTCACCCCTGCTCCAACACTGGTCTTGAGTGTGGATGGGTCAATTGGCCCATCATAGGAATTACCTGCGTCAAAGAACACAAGCCCCATGAAGTGGTTCTCAGGAAAGATGGGAAAGAGAAACTCCGCGTTGAACACAAGCATGCTCTTTCCACCTATGACCTCTCCTGTTGCAGGGTCCTTTGGTCCGATACTGCGTGTGTCAAACCCCCTTATGGAGTTCATACCACCTAGAAAATACCTCTCGTAGACTGGCACCTTCTTTCCCCCGAAGCTGTGCACATAGCCAAGTGTAAGCCTTGTCATAAGGGTGGTCTCTCTGGGCATGGGGAAGTATCTTCCAGCACTTGCCTCGTATTTTGCGTAGTTGGTGTTACCCCCTATTATGCCTCCTGCAACCTCCACAGAGGCGGTCATAACGGTGCCCTCTGTGGGAAAGAAGAAGTCGTCACGGCTGTCGTGTCTCACAAGGGCCTTGACACTGCTGACGGTGCTTGTGCCCTCCTGCTCCTTTATAAGTGGGCTTGCGGTTTCCGCAACCTTGGTAATCTCAACATCCTCGTATCTGTAGGTAAGGTATCCCATGGTTATCCTCTTGTATATGGGAAAGCCGAACCTGAGAACCCCGCCGTTTTTGTTCATCGAAAAGTCAGGATAGTCCCTGTAGGTGTTATAGAGGTCAAACCCTCCCATATAGGGTTTATCAAAGAGCCAGGGCTGTGTAAAGCTTATCATATAACGGCTGCTCGTTGCACTTATATTACCCGTGACATTGAGCCTTATACCCGTGCCCATAAAGTTTGCCTGCGATACAGATGCCATGGCTATAACCTTGTCCACACTGCTGTAGCCCATGCCAAAGGTTATCATCCCCGTGGGTCTTTCCTTTACCTTCACATGTATCTTTACCTTATCTGGTGCACTGCCCTCGCTCTTTTCTATCCTTACTTCCTCGAAGTAGCCCAGTCTGCGCAGATTATTCCTGCTCATCCTGAGGGCAGATGCAGAATAGAGGTCTCCCTCTGAAAACTCAAGCTCCCTTCTTATCACCTTATCTCTGGTTCTGGTATTACCGCTTATCTCTATTCTTTCCACATACACGGGCACATTCATGGAGATCTTCACATTTATGTCAACGGTCTTTTTTTCCTCGTCTATACGGGTTACGGGCTTAAACTCTGCGTTTGCATAACCCCTGTCACCGTAAAGTGTGGTCAGGGCCTCTATGGTCTTCTTCAGTTTGCGCCTGCTGAAGACATCGCCAGTTGAGAGCTTGAATTGCTCGAGTATCTCCTCTTTGGGGAATATTATGTCTCCAGAGACATCTATCTTGCCCACCCTGTACTGTGCACCCTCATCTATGGCTATGGTGATGTAGAACCACCTCTTGTCCTCACTGAGCAGAACCCTGTAGTCCTTTATGTCCACCTTTATGTATCCACGGTCAAGGTAATATCTTATTATATTAGAGAGGTCCTCCTCAAACACATATTCGTTGAATGTGCCTGAGCCTGTTATAAACGAAAACAGCCCCTTTTCTTTCGTGCTCATGAGCCTTTTTATTTTTCTATCGCTTAAGACCCTGTTGCCTATTATGGTGATTCTCTTAACCCTTACCTGGTCTCCCTCGTTTATGTGGAATATAACCCTTACCCCCACATCGTCTCCTGTAATCTCCTCTTTTACCTCTGTAAG
Organism: bacterium; assembly: GCA_027017505.1. Classification (GTDB taxonomy): domain Bacteria; phylum Desulfobacterota; class GWC2-55-46; order GWC2-55-46; family DRQE01; genus DRQE01. The sequence goes on along the minus strand of JALUQR010000078.1, from coordinate 7,652 downwards.
GTAGTAGCCCTCCTGGCTGTACAGGGCCTTTATTATCTGCAGATTCTCCTTTATGAGCATGTGGTCAAGTATGGTGTTTTCTTTAAGTGTTATGGTCTCCCTCAGGCGTTCCTCCTTTATGCTGGTGTTGCCCCTGAACTCTATTGCCCTTATAAGGGGCTTTTCCTTTACTATAAAGGTGAGCCGTTTTCCACCCTCGTGGTCAGAGAGGTCTACCGCTATGTCGTCGAAATATCCCATCCCGTAGATGGAATGTATGTCCTCCTTTATCTTATCCACTGAAAAGGGCTCGCCCACCTTTGTGGAGACCCTTTTGAGTATGGCATCCGCATCTATCCTGCGGTTGCCCTCAACCACTATGCTGGTTATAATTCCGCTTCTCTCAACTGGTATCCTCTGTAGCGTAACCCTGAGTTTCCGTTTAAGTGCTGGTATGCTCTTTTCAATACCCTTTAAAAGTTCCTCCTCTGAAGAGGCCTTTCTGTGGTACAGTGCAGAAAGCCTTCCCTCCTTTGCATCGAGCACAAACCAGTCTGCAGAGAACCTTCCCTCTATAAGGGTTATTGCACCCCTTATGACGAAATCTGCCCCTTCCCTTCTTGCAAGTTCCACTGCCTGTGTATCCGTAAGTTCCTGGAGCCTTCCCTTAAAAAACAGCTCCTTTACGGCCTCCATGCCCTTTATCCTCACCCCTTCTTTTTCGAGCCCACGGGCAAGGGTTTCCATCACGGCCCTTCTGACAGAGGATATATCCCTTTCAGAATGCATCTCAAATGGTATGAGCACCACGCCGATATCCTTTGCCCCTGCACCAAAAGGATACAGAAAAATCACAGCTGTTATGGCCAGAAAGAGAATCCCCTTTATTCCCTTCAAGACCCTTCCGTGTGCCTCCTTTTTATCCATTTATTATCTTTCCGTCCACCATCTGAAGCCTTCTTGACATAAGAGAGGCTATCTTTTCGTTATGTGTTACCACAACCACTGTTATGTCCTTATCCCTGTTGAACTCAAGCAGGAGCTCTATAACCTCCATGCCTGTCTTTGAGTCCAGGTTGCCTGTGGGCTCATCTGCGAGTATCACCTCAGGGGTCTGCACCAGTGCACGAACAAGGGCTACCCTTTGCTGTTCACCGCCTGAGAGCTCTCCAGGGCGATGGTTGAGCCTTTTTTCAAGCCCCACCTCTTTGAGAAGCTCCACTGCCCTTTCCCTTGCGTCCTCGAAACTCACCCCTCCTATAAGGGCTGGAAGCATCACATTCTCAAGGGCTGTGAACTCTGGCAGAAGATGATGAAACTGGAACACAAACCCTATCCTTCTGTTTCTGAACTCTGCAAGGTTCTGTTCTGTCATGGTAAAGAGGGGCTCCTCTTTGTAATATACCTGCCCGCTTGTGGGTCTGTCGAGTGCACCCAGGATATTCAGAAATGTGGACTTTCCCACCCCTGATGCACCCACTATGGCCACGCTCTCACCACGCTGTATGCTCACATCTATACCCTTCAACACCTCTATCTTTATGCCCCCTTTGAAGTAGCTTTTGTAGAGTGCCTCGGTCCTTATAAGCTCCATAACCTTTGCTCTTCTGTTACTCGTAACGCAGTCCTTCCACAGGGTCAAACCTGGAAGCCTTCCAGGATGGATATATGGTGGCAAGAAAGCTTATTGCAAGGGACACCGCAACTATCACCGCAACCACCGCTGGCTCCACCTCTGAAGGAAGCCTGTCTATGTAGTACACACTGGGTGGAAGGAGCTTGAAGTCAAAGACCTCTTCTATAAGGGCCACTATGGGCTCAAGGTTCAGGGCACACACCACACCCAGCACGGTGCCCAGAAATGTGCCAACCATGCCTATAACGGTTCCTTGTATCATAAATATGCGCATTATTCCAGCGGATGTTGCACCCATGCTCTTAAGAATTGCTATCTCCTTTCCCTTCTCCATGACAACCATTATGAGGGTGCTTATGATGTTGAGTGATGCAACGAGTATTATGAGGGTAAGGATTATAAACATGGCCGTTTTTTCAAGCCTGAGGGCTGAAAAGAGATTGCGGTTCATCTCCATCCAGGTTACAGGCTTGTATCCCTTACCCACCGCGGATATTATGCGCTCTTTAACCACATCGGCCCTGTATATGTCCTCTATCTTCACCTCTATGCCGGTAACTGCATCACCCATGCGGAAAAGGCGCTGTGCGTTCTCAAGGGATATGAAGGCAAGCCCTGAGTCATAGTCATACATGCCCACATCGAATATGCCCACCACCTGAAACTTTGCTATCCTGGGACTGCCAGTTACCAGCCCGCCTTCCTCAAGCACGGTTATGAGATTTATCCCGTCTCCCACCCACACACCAAGGGTCTTTGCAAGCTCACCTCCTATAACTATTCCTGGCAGGGTGCCCTTCTGTGCGCTCTCCTTAAACCCTGGGCTGAGCCCTTCAAGCCCACCCTGGTTCATCTTCTTTGAAAGTCCTGTAACCTGCTCGAAGCTTTCAACATCTATGCCCCTTACAACCACACCTGCCACCCCGTAGGGGGTTGAAAGCATGGCCTGCCGGTAGATAAACGGGGTGGTTGCCCTCACCTCTTCCAGAGCCCTGATTTTTTCTTCGAGCTCCCGATACTCCTTTATATTACCGTACTTGAGCACCACAATATGGGCGTTTATGCCAAGTATCTTATCCCTTATGTCCTTCTCGAACCCTGACATAACAGAGAGCACTATTATGAGTGCCATAACTCCCACGGTAATGCCGAGTATGGATATAAAGGTTATGACCGATACAAAGGTGGGCTGTCTTTTTGACCTTAAGTATCTGAGCCCTATAAAGAATTCGTAGGACATACCAAACAAAGGGGAGAAATGGATTCCTTTAAGTCTGCCTTTCTGTCTTCTCCTTTAAGAGAGGGAACAGTATCACATCCCTTATTGATGGAGAATCTGTAAGAATCATAACCAGTCTGTCTATGCCTATGCCCTCTCCTGCTGTGGGAGGCATGCCGTATTCAAGGGCACGCAGGAAGTCCTCGTCATAGCGATGTGCCTCCTGGTCTCCCTGTTTGCGTTCCTCTGCCTGGCGAAGAAACCGCTCCTTCTGGTCAACGGGGTCGTTGAGCTCGCTGAAGGCATTGGCTATCTCCTTGCCATCTATTATGAGCTCGAATCTGTCCACAACAGAGCTATCGTGCTTGCTTCGCCTTGCAAGTGGAGAGACCTCCACGGGATAATGGGTAACAAAAGTGGGATTTATGAGCTTGTCCTCTGCGGTCTTCTCGAATATCTCTGCAAGCACCCTGCCGTGGGGCATGTCATCCCTCACCCTGGGGTCAAGCCCCTTGAGAAACTCTCTTGCCCTGAGCTCATCCTCAAGCAAAGTCCTTTCAACCCCTCCATACTTACAGATTGCATCCACAAGGGAGATTCTCTCCCAGGGGGGACTGAAGTCTATGGTTCTTCCCTGGTACTGAACCTTAAGCCCCATGCCAAGCCGTTCGAGTATAAAAAGAAGCATCTTTTCTGTAAGCTCCATCAAGTCCTCGTATGTTGCGTATGCCTGGTAGAACTCAAGCATGGTGAACTCGGGGTTGTGCTGGGTGGATATGCCCTCGTTTCTAAAGTTGCGGTTTATCTCAAAGACCCTTTCAAAGCCACCCACAACGAGCCTTTTAAGATAGAGCTCAGGGGCTATCCTGAGGTAGAGCTCCATGTCCAGTGCATTGTGGTATGTAACAAAGGGTTTGGCAGTTGCACCTCCTGGAATGGGGTGCATCATGGGGGTTTCAACCTCAAGGAAGTCCCTTTCTGTAAGAAACTCCCTTATGAGGTTTATAATGCGGGTTCTCTTAAGGAATGTCTCCCTTACGGTGCTGTTTACCATGAGGTCAAGATATCGCTGTCTGTAGCGCAGTTCCACATCCCTGAGGCCATGCCACTTTTCAGGCAGGGGGCGCAGTCCCTTTGCAAGAAGCCTGAATCTTAAGACCTCTATTGTGAGCTCACCCGTTCTTGTGCGAAAGGGTCTGCCCTCTGCACCTATGATGTCTCCCACATCACAGAGCTTGAAGACCTTCCAGTCCTCCTCTGTGAGTTTGTCTTTTTTGAAATATAACTGCAGACGGCCCTTTCTGTCCTGTATGTGGGTGAATGCTGCCCTGCCAAAGTCCCTGAGACTCATCATCCTGCCCGCAACCCTTACGGTCTCATTGAGGGATTCAAGCTCCTCTGTGGAAAGAGCCTCAAACCTTTCTCTACATTCCTCTGTGGTTGCGGTGGGCACAAAATCATTGGGATAGGGCTCCACACCCATACCCTTGAGCCTCTCAAGTGTGGCAAGGCGCTGTGTGTATTCCTGTACCTTCTCGCCCATAGTTAACCTTCTGGCCTGATAATCGTTAAACTGTAAAATTAGCCTATTTACGGTGTATAGTCAAGGGAAAAGCTCTTTAGATTGACACCCCTGCCTGCAATACTGTAAGATAAGGGATTGATGGAAGTTATTATGATAACCCTGATTCTACTTACAGCTGTTGCACTTTTGCTGAATCTTCCCTTTGGCTATCTCAGGGCGGGTTCAAGGAAGTTCTCCTTGAAGTGGTTCCTCTATATCCACATACCAATACCGTTTCTGTTTCTTCTTCGCACCTATGCAGGGGTTACATACAAGTACATTCCCCTGCTGGCCATAGGGGCCATACTGGGACAGTTCCTTGGTGGCAGACTCAACCATAACAGGACATCATGAAAAGGCCTGTGGCTGTAAAGGATGTACTTTCTGGTGGGCTTGAGCTTCCAGGGCTTAAGGGTATGCTCATGGAGGCCCGCATAAAAAGGCTCTGGCAGGATGTGGTGGGCAAAACCCTTGCGGGAAAGTGCACACCCTGGATGTTCAAGGATGGAATACTCCATGTGCGGGTGAACTCCCCTGTATGGCTTACAGAGCTAAGGTTTCACGCAGGGCTCATAATAAAGAGGCTTAACGAAATGCTCGGTGAGGATGCGGTAGAAAGGGTCATATTCAGGGCAGGTGTGCTTAAGTCAAAGGATGAAAGGAAGCCCGCATGCACTGGCAGAAGAAAACTCACAGAAAGGGAAAGCCTTTTTATAGAGGAGAAAATAGCCCCCATAAAAGACCCTGTTGTAAGGGATACCGTAAGAAGGGCTCTTGAGAAGGCCATCCTTTCAGGGGCGCTGAAGAAATAGGGGCTCTGTTATGGTAAGGCTGTTGCCCCTTCTTGCCTCAATCAAAAAGAGTGTTGCCCTTCGGGCCTTTCCTGTGTGGACAAACCTTACCCTGAATCTGCCAAATCCCCTCTTTTTAAGTGCCTCAAGCAGTTCAAGAAAGCGTCCCACAGGGTATATGTAACATATCCTGCCCTGCCTGGATGCAAGGTATGTGCTCACATCCACAAGCTCTTCAAGTGTGCCGAAGAGCTCACACCTTGCCATTGCCCTTTTTGCATCAGGGCTTATCCTGCCCGTACCCCTCTTTATGTAGGGAGGATTACTTATAACCAGCTGAAAACTTCCCTCTTGATAGATCCGTTTAAGCTCCCGCCAGTCTGCGTGAAGAAGCTCCACCCTGTCTGAAAGCCTGTTCTGTTTTACATTTTCCTCTGCAACCTTCAGGGCATGGGGGTTTATCTCCACTGCAACTATTTTTTTTACCCCTGTCTTCCAGCTCAATATGAGGGGGATGGGGGCGGTACCTGTGCCGAGCTCTATGGTCTTTTCATCGGGCTGTACTGGCAGGACAAACTCCGCAAGAAGCAGTGTGTCTGTGGTTATCCTCTGGCCCGCATCAATGTTTCGAAACAGAAACGGGCCAATTCTTTCAAGCTCCTGTGTGCCCATGGCAGGGGTCAGTCTTCAAGAAGGTTTATGACCAGGCCTGAAAGGAGCTTTGGATAGAAGTATGTGGACTTCTGGGGCATAAGAAGGCCTGCCTCTGAGACCTTCCTTATGTCCTCTATCCTTGTGGGGTTCATGAGAAACGCAAGCTGGTTGTCTCCTCTGCGGGCGGTCATGAGTGCCTGGTCTGCATCCTTTATATATATGAGGTTTTTTCCACCCTCCTGTGCATCCTTATCTATGCCGAGTATGCGCTCCAGAATGACCGAATGAAGCACCGTTACATCCAGCCCCTTGTGCACCTCTGCCATGGAGGAGCCAAAAAGGCTGTCCATAACAGCCCTGCCCCTGAAGGTGAGTATGTAGTAGACAGGGTTGTCCCTCACATAGAGGCCGAACTTTATCTTCTCTTCACACCCTTCTTTAAGTTTTTCAAGGAACTCCTTTTTGACCCTCTCTTCTGTGTCTTCGTTGAATGGAAGGGCCTCAACCTGGAAGTACCTTTTACACTCTTCAAATAGCCTGTTTTTATCAAACTCCCTGAGGCCATGTACCACCCTGTGGGTGGGGAATATGAGAAGCCCTGGGTCTGCCATGCTGGTAAAGTACATCATCACATAGTTGAAGGGCTCCTCTCCTGTGGGATTTGGGGTCTTCTCAAGCATCATATGCCTGTACTTAAGGGCTGTCTCGTAACGGTGGTGTCCGTCTGCTATGAAGAGCTCCTTATCCTTCATGCGGGCTGTTATGGCCTCTATGGTTTCCTTATCTTCTATCTTCCACAGCCTGTGAACAACGCCATCGTCATCCACCGCCTCAACAAGCGGGGGAGTTTTAATGGTATCTTCCATTATGGAGTTTATGCTTTCTTGCCTGCTGTCACCACGGTCTTCGGGATAGAGCGAGAATATACAGCTTAGGTTTGCCCTGCACGCGGTAAGAAGCTTGAGTCTGTCTGCCTTTGGGCCTGAAAGGGTTCTCTCATGTGGTCTTATACCACCCTTTTCTGGCTCTTCAAGGCGTGCAAGCCCTATAAAGCCCGTGCGCACCACGGCTCTTCCATCCACTCTGTAGGTCTGCGTGTAGGGATAAAGGGCAGGCCTTTCGTCCCTTATGAGCACCCCCTCTTTAAGCCAGTCCTTAAGATACTGACTTGCCCTCCTGTAGAGGGTGTCATCAGAGGTGTCATGGGTTTTACCCAGTATGAGCCTTATCACATTGTTCGGATGCCTTCTGTAGAGCTCTTCCTTTAACTCCTGCGATATAACATCGTAGGGTGGTGCGGTAACCTTTGAGATTTCTCCCACCCGCTGGGGGTTATAGCGTACAGCCCTGAAGGGTTTTACAATAGCCATGGGTTCTCCTCATTTCTTTTGTAAGGGGTTCAAATCCTGTGGAGTCTATAAATTTACTTTAGGGAAGAGGAAATTGTCAACAAAAATGTGTAATCTTAGGGCTGTGGGCACAAAATAATTGACAAGCGTTGATTCTCTGTGGTAAAGATGTATAATTATCCTGCAGGTGATATTTTGTGTTAATGTGAGCCGCTAGCTCAGTTGGTAGAGCATCTGCCTTTTAAGCAGGTGGTCCCGGGTTCGAGTCCCGGGCGGCTCACCAGTTTTTTGCGTCCCCATCGTCTAGCCTGGCCAAGGACACCGCCCTTTCACGGCGGTAACGGGGGTTCAAATCCCCCTGGGGACGCCAAAGAAAAAATAAAAGGGACATCGCCTTACGGGCGGTGTCCCTTCTTTGCTATATTAAATGGTTTTTGAGTGTGGATAGAAAGCTATAAAT
>JALUQR010000077.1 GCA_027017505.1 bacterium | reverse complement strand
CTATAGAGGAGGAATAAAATCAAGTAAAGAATTATGGTTGACTGTAAAAAAACTTATCTGATAAACTATTCTTTTAAGATGGAAGAATACATCCGCATGATAATACTTAAGATTCCGCCCATACTTCTTGCCCTTACGGTGCACGAGTGTGCCCATGCGTGGGTTGCCACAAGACTTGGAGACAGGACAGCCTACATGCTTGGCAGAGTTACCCTCAACCCCGCACGACACCTTGACCTTGTGGGCACCCTTGCGTTCTTTCTTTCGGGCATGTTCGGCTGGGCAAAGCCTGTGCCCGTAAACCCCACAAACTTTAAAGACCCCTCAAGGGATATGATGCTTGTAAGTGTGGCAGGGCCTGGCTCGAATATGCTTCTTGCAGTGATATTTGCCCTTGTATACAAGCTCATCGTAACAGGGGGATTCTATCTTTCGATGACCGCAAGCCCTGTGGGTGCCCCCCTGCTTTACATGATAAAGATAAGCATCATACTGAATGTGGCACTTGCGGTGTTCAACCTGATACCCATTCCACCCCTTGATGGAAGTAGAGTGCTGAGCCATCTTCTGCCCCCTGACAAGGCACTCACCTTCTCAAGGCTTGAGCCCTACGGGTTTTTGATTCTGGTGGTGCTTCTCGTTACAGGGGTGCTTCAGAAGGTGGTCTCCCCGCTTGTATTCTTCACCATAGAATTTCTCATATAAGGAGGCCAGGGAATGAGCGAAAAGGGTTCGCGTATTTTAAGTGGCATGAGACCCTCTGGAAAACTGCACCTGGGGCATTACCACGGGGTGCTCAAAAACTGGCTTAAACTGCAGAAAGAGGCAGAGTGTCTCTTCTTCGTTGCAGACTGGCACGCCCTCACAACAGAGTATGCAAACCCCAGGGACATAAGGGTGAATACCGAGGAGATGGTGATAGACTGGTTCTCCGTGGGCATAGACCCTGAAGAATCCATAGTGTTTCTGCAGAGCCATGTAAAGGAGCATGCAGAGCTGTTTCTTCTGCTCTCCATGCTCACACCCCTATCCTGGCTCGAGCGAAACCCCACATACAAGGAACTCCTGACAGAGACAAAGGACAGGGACATCCACACCTACGGGTTTCTGGGCTATCCCGTACTCCAGACAGCAGACATTATAATATACAAGGCACAGAAGGTGCCCGTTGGAATGGACCAGCTTCCACACCTTGAACTCGCCCGTGAGATAACACGCAGGTTCAACTACCTCTATGGAGAGACATTTCCAGAACCACAGTCAATACTCACAGAGGCACCAAAGATACTGGGAACAGATGGCAGAAAGATGAGCAAGTCCTACAACAACGCGGTGTACCTGAGTGACCCTCCAGAGGTGGTGGAAAAAAAGCTCCTTACAATGGTTACAGACACCGCAAGAAAGACCCGTAAAGACCCCGGCAACCCGGATGTATGCCCTGTGTTCATATCCTTCCACAGGCTCTATTCAGACATGGAAACACTCAGCTGGGTGAGGGAGGGCTGTACCACAGCAGGTATAGGCTGTATAGAGTGCAAGAGAAGACTCATACCAAGGGTGATTGAAACCATCGAACCCATACAGAAAAAGAGAAAGGAATTTGAAAAAGACCGCCACCTTGTGTGGCAGACCCTTGAGAAGGGCTCATCAAAGGCTCGCTCCATAGCCCGTGTTACCATGGAGGAGGTAAGAAGGCTTCTCTCCTTGGAGTAGGTGCCATGGCTTACAATGTAAAACTGGACATATTCGAAGGCCCGCTGGCTCTTCTTCTCTACCTTATAAAGAAGAACAGGGTGGACATATACGACATACCCATCTCCACCATAACAGAGCAGTATCTTGAATACCTGGAGGTCATGCGCACCCTGAACCTGGAGGTTGCAGGAGAGTTTCTGCTTATGGCATCCACACTTCTTCACATAAAGAGCAGAATGCTTCTTCCTGCAGACACCTCAGAGGAGGATGACACCACCGAGGAAGACCCCAGAGAGGAGCTCGTAAGAAGACTCATAGAGTACCAGCGATTCAGGCTTGCAGGCGAGGAGCTTCTAAAAAGAAGGCTTCTTGGAAGGGATGTGTTCAAACGGGGCCTCTCAAATATACTCGATGGGCTCAAAGAGGAAGACCAAAAAACAGTGGTTGAAGAGCTCTCCATACTGGAGCTTGTCTCCGCATTCAGGGAGATACTGAAAAGACTTCCCAAGGAGAGTGGCCTTGAGTTCACGGTGGACAGATTTCGCGTTACAGACAGGATAAACTCCATACTGGATGTGCTTTCTGAGGAGGAGAGTGTCAGGTTTGATGAGCTCTTTCTGCCAACCTCACCCAGGGGAGAGGTTATAGTAACATTTCTTGCGATACTTGAGCTTGCAAGGCTACGGATGATAAGGATAAACCAGTCAGCAGATGGTATAATACGGCTGTACCGTGCGGACAGAGGGGAAAACCACTATGGAAAAGAACCTTAAACCACTTATTGAGGCACTGCTTTTTGTCTCGGAGCATCCCTTAAGCCTGAACAGGCTTGACCGCCTCATAGAGGCACCCAGGGAGGAGATAAAAACAGCACTCATGGAGCTTGTTAAGGACTACCAGAAAGAGCCCAGGGGGCTTTACATTGAGGAGGTTGCAGGAGGCTGGCAGATAAGAACGAGGCCAGAGTATGCCCCGTGGATAAAGAGACTCTTCAAACTGGGCCAGCAGAAGCTCAGCAGACCTGCCCTTGAGGTGCTCTCCATTGTTGCCTATCGTCAGCCCATAACCAGGGCAGAGATAGAGAACATAAGGGGGGTTGACTGTGCAGGGGTCATAAGAACCCTTCTTGAGAAAAACCTCATAAAGATAGCAGGCAGAAAGGACGCCCCTGGAAGACCCGCAATGTATGGCACCACACGGGAGTTCCTCGAGGTATTCGGCCTTAAAGACCTCACCGCCCTGCCAACACTTAAGGAAATAGAGGAACTTGAGAAAACCATAAGGGACGAACTCCATGCCGAGGGAACGACTCCAGAAGATAATAGCACGGGCAGGAATAACATCCCGCAGGAAGGCAGAAACCCTGATACTTGAAGGCAGGGTAAAGGTCAACGGTAGAATCGTAAAAGAGCTGGGGGTTAAGGCAGACCCTGAAGAAGACCTCATAGAGGTAGACGGTGAGCCAGTAAAACTTAAAAAGAAAAGACCATACTACATACTTCTCTACAAACCCCGTGGATACATAAGCAGTGTGGAAGACCAGTTTGGAAGACCCACGGTGCTCTCTCTTCTTGGAAGGGATGTAAAAGAAAGGGTCTATCCTGTGGGCAGACTCGACTACGACGCAGAAGGAGTACTCCTTATAACAAACGATGGTGAGCTGGCAAACAAACTCATACACCCGCGCTACCAGGTGCCAAAAACATACCATGTGAAGGTAAAGGGTGTCCCCGATGAAAAGGACATAAACAAACTCAGAAAGGGTGTATACCTCAGGGAGGGTAAGACAAAACCGGCAGAGGTAAGGGTTCTTGGCAGGGCAAGAGAGAACACATGGGTTGAGATAACCGTAACAGAGGGCAGATACAGGCTCATAAAACGGATGTGCTGGAATGTGGGTCATCCTGTGTGCAGGCTAAAAAGAGTAAGGTTTGCGGGGCTGGGCCCTGGAAGGCTCAAACCAGGTGAGTACCGCCACCTTACACCTCAGGAGGTGGAAAGGCTTAAAAAACTCGTGGAAAGAGATGAGGAAAAAGGCAAGGGTGCTTAAAGATATGTACAGGGCAATGCTCGATAGATTCGGCCCACAGGGCTGGTGGCCTGCTGATACACCCTTTGAGGTCATAGTGGGTGCCATACTCACCCAGAACACAAACTGGGCAAATGTGGAAAGGTCCATAGAGAACATGAAAAACCGTGGTGCACTCTCTCCAGAGGCACTCCACAGGATGAGCATTCAGGAGCTTGCAACACTTATAAGACCCTCTGGATACTTCAACATAAAGGCAAAAAGGCTCAAGGCGTTCCTCAATCACCTGTTTGACCACTACGGTGGAGACCTTCAGAGGATGCTCAGAAAAAGGGCCCACAGCCTGAGAGAGGAGCTTCTTTCCATAAACGGCATAGGTGAGGAGACCGCAGACTCCATAGTCCTCTATGCAGCCCAAAAGCCCCTCTTTGTTGTGGATGCCTACACAAAGAGGATACTCTCAAGACACCACCTTTTAGCCAGCGGTGCAACCTACAGGGAGGTTCAGAGCCTCTTTATGGAAAACCTTCCCCACCACACAGGGCTTTTCAACGAGTATCATGCCCTGCTTGTAAGGGTTGGAAAGGAGTTCTGCAGGAAGAAACATCCCCTCTGTGAGAGATGTCCCCTTAAGGAGTTTCTACCCCATGGAAAGAAGAAGGATAAGAGCCCTTCCTGATGGGCTTAAGGCAAAGATAGCAGCAGGTGAGGTCATCGAAAGGCCCGCATCTGTGGTAAAGGAGCTTGTGGAAAACTCCATAGATGCTGGCTCCACAGAGATTACCGTAACCGTGGTTGCAGGTGGAAAGGGTCTCATACAGGTTACAGACAACGGCAGTGGCATAGACCCTCGGGATGCAGACCTTGTGTTCACACCCCATGCGACAAGCAAGATTCACACAGAAAAGGACCTCTCCTGCATATCCACCATGGGCTTCAGGGGCGAGGCCCTCTACAGTATTTCTGCGGTATCAAGGGTTACACTGAGAACGAGGAGAAAAGAGATGCTCACAGGTGTGAGGATAACCGTTGAGGGAGGTAGCACCCCTGAGATAAGAGAGGAGGGCTGTCCTCCAGGAACAACCGTTGAGGTAAGAGACCTGTTTTTCAACACACCTGCAAGAAGAAAGTTCCTCAGGGCAGAGCAGACAG
>JALUQR010000076.1 GCA_027017505.1 bacterium | reverse complement strand
ATCCTGCCCGCCTGCAACTGGGCGTTACAGTTGCAGGCGGGCAGGATAAACTCAAGGGTAAGATATTCCGTATAGCACACCTGGGATACATAGACACATTCGATATGATTACCGCTGTCTCTGCAGTGGAGATGGCACTCCAGAAGTTCGGCTACAGGGTGGAGATGGGCAGGGGTGTGGCAGAGGCAGAAAAGATACTCCTTGAAAGATACAAAAAACCGTGAGGTGATTGTAAAGATGATGAGGGTGCTTATAAGTGACAGTCTTCCTCAGGTTGCAAAGGAGATATTTGAAAAAACGGGCAGGGATACAGTGTGACCTTGAGCCAAAGATAACCGCAGAGGAGCTCAAGGAACGGATAAAGGACTACCACGGGCTTGTTGTAAGAAGCAGAACCAAGGTTACAGCAGAGATACTTGATAATGCAACGAATCTCAGGGTAATAGGAAGGGCAGGCACGGGTGTTGACAACATAGATGTTGAAAGGGCAACAAAGATGGGTGTGGTGGTTATGAACACCCCTGGAGGCAACACCATAACCACCGCGGAGCACACCATAGCCCTCATGTTTGCACTTGCAAGGAACATACCCCAGGCAGATGCATCCCTTAAAAGGGGCGAGTGGGAGAGAAAGAAGTTCGAGGGTGTGGAACTTACAGACAAGACCTTAGGAGTTATAGGGGCAGGAAACATAGGCTCTGTGGTTGCCCAGAGGGCACTGGCACTTAAGATGAATGTTCTGGTCTACGACCCCTACATATCAGAGGAGATGGCAGACAGAATGGGAGTAAGGCTTGTAACACTCGATGAACTCCTCAAAGAGAGCGACTTTATAACCATACATGTGCCCCTCACACAGGAGACCCGAAACCTCATAAACAGGGATACCATAGGGAAGATGAAAAAGGGTGTGAGAATCATAAACTGTGCCAGGGGTGGCATAGTTAACGAGGCAGACCTCTACGAGGCCATAAAGGAGGGGCATGTTGCAGGTGCTGCGGTGGATGTGTTCGAGCAGGAGCCACCACCAAAGGACCTGCCACTTCTTTCACTCGAGAATGTGGTTGTCACACCCCATCTGGGTGCCTCCACACAGGAGGCACAGACCAAGGTCGCAAGGGCCATTGCAGAGCAGATGACAGACTACCTTCTGAACGGCACCATAAGGAATGCGGTGAATGTGCCCTCCATAGCGGGAGAGCTTCTTGAGATTCTGCGCCCCTACATATCACTTGGTGAAAAACTCGGCAGTTTCCAGGGACAACTGCTTAGGGGCAGAATAGAGGAGGTTACCATAGAGTACAGCGGAGATGTGGTTGAATACGACATAGCACCAATAACCATTGCCTGCATAAAGGGCATGCTCGAGCAGATTATGGAGCAGAACATAAACTTTGTCAACGCACCCCATGTTGCAAAGGAACGGGGTATAAAGGTGGTTGAGGTGAAGAGCTCAAGGCCAATAGACTTTGCAAGCTCCATAACCGTAAAGGTAAGGGGTGGTGGACAGGAACACCTTGTGGAAGGTGCCCTCTTCGGAAAGGCAGACCCGAGGATAGTCAAGATAGATAAATTCTTCCTCGATGCTGTGCCAGAGGGCTATCTTCTGGTAATACACAACGAGGACAGACCAGGGGTTATAGGAAATGTGGGCACACTTCTTGGAAAAAACAACATAAACATAGCAAGGCTTCACCTTGGCAGAGAGGCAGTGGGTGCAGAGGCAGTCTCTGTCTGGAACATAGATACACCCCTTCCAGAAGAGCTCTTGCAGAAACTTACAGAACTCCCTTACATAATATCCGCTGTCATGGTAAAATTATGAAAGGTACCAGACTAACACCGGAAAATACAGAAAAAGAATGAGGGATTCGTCTTCTTCCATATCCCTGCCACGAGGGGTAAGAGACATCCTACCCGAAGAGGCAGAAAGGATATATTCTGTAGAGACCACCATAATAGATGTATTTCACGAGCAGGGCTTTCGCAGGGTCATAACCCCGCTTGTGGAATATGTGGATGTGCTCTCAAAGGGGCTCGATGAAAGGCTGAAAGAAAGGCTCTTTAAGTTCATAGACCCGTTTACAGGCAGGGTGGTTGCCATAAGGCCTGATATAACACCCCAGATAGCACGCATGGTGGCAACAAAGATGCGCACCGAGGGACTGCCACTTAAGCTCTACTACAACGAGAATATCTTTCGCAGTGTGAACTCTGACGATTCCTCTGCAACAGAGTTCTTCCAGATAGGTGCAGAGTACATATCAGAACAGGCCCGCCCCGAAATAGACGCACAGATGATAACCATGGCCATGGAGGCCCTTAAAAGGCTCGGCATAGAGGATTTCAGAATGGACATAGGAGAGATAGGGTTTGTAAAGAGTGTGATGAGGGGAGTTTCCGTGCCAGCCCCTGTAAAAAAACTCATAAAAGATGCCATCGCAAAGAAGGACAGCGGAACACTGAGGGAAATCATAAAGGAGAACAAGAGTGCCATAGGGGCTGACACAGAAGGGCTTCTTCTAACCCTCACAGAGCTTTACGGTGATCCCTCGGTAATTGACACAGCCCTTGAGTCTGCGAGCAGGGAAGAGCTCAAGGGGCATCTTCTCTATGTCAAGGAGGTTGTGGAGATTGTAAGCTCAAAGGGCTTTGCAGATAAGCTCACCATAGACCTCGGTGAGGTTAGGGGTTTCACATATTATACGGGTATAATATTTGAGTGTTTCTGTGGCAGGACTGGCAGAGCCATCCTCAGCGGTGGCAGATACGATAACCTCATGTCCGCTTATGGCTATGATGTTAAGTCCACGGGTTTTGCCTTCGATGTGGCAGGCCTGGTTAACATACTTTCCAGAGAGGTATAGGTGTTATGGGAAGGAGAGTAGTGGTTGTAGGTGCACAGTGGGGGGATGAGGGCAAGGGAAAGGTTGTGGACATACTCACAGAGTTTGCAGACATAGTGGTGAGGTTTCAGGGTGGAAACAATGCGGGGCACACCGTCACGGTGGGCAACATGCAGATTATACTCCACCTTGTGCCATCTGGTATATTGCATCCAGGCAAGACCTGTGTGATAGGGTGTGGCGTGGTGGTTGACCCTGGTGTGCTCATAGAGGAGATAGAGACACTCAAACAGAAAGGCTTCTTTACAGACAACACCCTGCTTGTAAGCAGGGAGGCACACCTTATAATGCCCTATCACAAAAAGATTGACCTTGCAAAGGAGAGGCTCAGGGGTAAACGCCGTATAGGTACCACTGGCAGGGGCATAGGGCCTGCCTATGAGGATAAGGTTTCAAGATGTGGAATAAGATGTGGAGACCTTCTCAACGAGGAGGTGTTCAGGGAAAAGCTCAAGATAAACCTTCTTGAAAAGAACCACTACATGATAACCATACTCCACGAGCAGGGCTTTGAGCTTCACGAGATATATCACGAATACATGGGGCTTGCAGAGAAGATAGCACCCTACATAGCGGATACATCCATCTACCTTGCGGATGCCATAGAGGATGGTAAGAACATCCTCTTTGAGGGTGCACAGGGCACACTCCTTGATGTTGACCACGGCACATACCCCTATGTTACCTCAAGCAACACCGTTGCAGGAGAGGCAGCCACTGGCAGTGGCATAGGGCCAACAAGTATAGACTCCGTCATAGGTGTTGCAAAGGCATACACCACAAGGGTGGGCGAGGGCCCATTTCCCACAGAACTCTCAGAAGACGAGGAAGAGGCCCTCAGAGAGCGTGGCGGAGAGTACGGCGCAACAACGGGCAGACCCCGCAGATGCGGATGGTTCGATGCAGTTGCGGTAAGATACGCTGCAAAGGTAAATGGCATGGACGGACTTATACTTACAAAGCTCGATGTGCTCGATAATCTGAAAGAGATAAAGATATGCACCGCGTACAGATACAACGGTGAAACGCTTAGCACATTTCCCCAGGATGTGAGCATACTCCAGCGCTGTGAGCCCATCTATGAAACCCTTGAGGGCTGGCTTGAGGATACATCCTCTGCAAAAAGATTCGAAGACCTTCCTGCCCGTGCACAGCGATACATAAGAAGAATAGAGGAACTCGTTGGAGTGGAGGTTGTCATGATATCTGTGGGCAGGGAAAGAAAGCAGGCCATAACGGTTAAAAATCCGTTTCTGTAAAGAGGGATGCTACCAGCAAAATGGCACACATAATAGACGGTAAGGCCATAGCCCAGAAGATAAGAGAGGAGCTTAAAGAAGAGGTTGCAGAGCTTAAAGAGCGGGGTGTAACGCCGGCACTTTCGGTTGTGCTCGTGGGCGATGATCCCGCATCAAAGATATATGTTAGAAACAAGAAGAACGCTGCAGAGAAGACTGGCATAGACTCAAGGGTGTACAGCCTTCCAGAGGATACCCCTCAGGAAGAGCTCCTTGAGCTTATAGAGAGGCTCAACCGTGACAGGGCTGTCCACGGCATACTGGTTCAGCTTCCCCTGCCAGGGCACATAGACACAGCGAGGGTTATAGAGGCAATCTCACCAGAGAAGGATGTGGATGGGTTTCACCCCTACAATGTGGGAAGACTCCTTACGGGCTCTCCCCTGTTTGAGCCCTGCACGCCAAAGGGCATAATGGAACTTCTTAAAAGAAGTGGCATAGAGCCCGCAGGCATGGATGCGGTTGTGGTTGGCAGGTCCAACATAGTGGGAAAGCCCGTCTCACTCATGCTTCTCTCACGGAATGCAACCGTTACGATGTGTCATTCGAAAACACGCAATCTGGAGGAGAAAATCAAAGGGGCAGACATCCTGGTGTGTGCTGTGGGCAGGGCAGAGTTTGTAAAGGGTGAGTGGATAAAGGAGGGAAGCGTGGTCATAGATGTGGGTATAAAC
>JALUQR010000075.1 GCA_027017505.1 bacterium | reverse complement strand
GGTTTCACGACCTGAGGCACACCTTTGCCACGAGACTTGCCCAGAGCGGGGTCGACCCCTATACCATACAGAGGCTCATGGGGCACAGAACCCCTTTCACCACCCAGAGGTATGCTCATCACTCCGTGGAAAGCCTGAGGAAAGGTATAGAGGAGTTCGAGGTGAGGGTGGAACAAATTTTATCACAATTTTATCACAATCGGGGTATCCGGGAATGAAATTGAAAATACACCGAAGGCGTAAGTGCTTGATTTTACTGGTGCCCGAGGTGGGATTCGAACCCACACGGCGCTATGCGCCAAGGGATTTAAGCTCCATGTAGCCTATCTCATCTATGATTATGGTAAGTCCCCTTTTTATGGCATCCTCAAGGCCTGGAAGGGCAACACGCTCAAACCCTTCAAGGTCTATACCGTATTTACCAAGCCTCAGAGGGCTTTCCACATCCACATGGGCAAGTATACCCCTTCTGCCATCGAGGGTGTGTATCTCAAAGCCCTTTCTTACGCCCGAGTCTTTTATCTCAAGGGTGTAGAATCCACCAAGGGCTGTGTATCCACGCTCTCTGAGCCCCTCAACAACACATCTTATAAGGGTGGACTTTCCAACCCCTGGTCTTCCTGTAATGAGTATGTTCTTCACTTCTCTCTGGTACTGCAGACACCATCCCAGCCACTGGGAGGCGGGCTCTGGATAAACCGCTCACACCTTTTCACATAGACAAGTGATGGCCTGTCTTCGGGAAACCTCTCAAGTATTGCCTGAAACATTCTACTCGCATCCCTGAAGCGTGAAAGCCTGTAGAGTTTGAGTGCCCTTTCGAAGGCGTCTGCAAGCTCTTGCTTGGGTGTACTTCCTTTTGTGCCGAGAAGCTCATAGATTCTTACAGGCCTTGCCCTGCCCTTTACCCTTACAAGGTCAAGCTCTCTGAATAGAAACTCTCCCTTTGCCCTCTCAAAGGTGGTCTGGCTGACTATGATTTCGGTGCCGTATATTCTGTTCATACCCTCAAGCCTTGATGCAAGGTTTACCGTATCTCCTATTGCGGTGTAATCAAAACGCAGTTCAGTGCCCATGTTACCCACCACCGCCTCACCCGTGTTTATGCCCACACCCATGCGAAGCTCTGGATAGCCCCTTTTCCGCCAGTCCTTTCTGAGTTCCCTGAGCTTTTCTGTCATTGCAAATGCCACCCTGCATGCCCTCTGGGGATGGTCAGCAAGTATGTGTGGTGCATTGAATATGGCCATTATGGCATCACCTATGTATTTATCCAGTGTGCCCTTCTCTCTGAAGAGTATCTCTGTAAGCGGGGTGAGGTACTCATGCAGTAGCGAGACAAGCCTTTCAGGCCTCATGGATTCGGCAAGGGCTGTAAAGTCCCTTATGTCTGCAAAGAGCACCGTTATCTCCCTTTTCTCTCCACCAAGGCTCAGGCGTTCGGGCTCTTTTATGATTTCCTCCACCACCTGTGGTGGCACATAGGTTGAGAAGGCCTTTCTGTAGAACCTGCTCTTTCTTTCAACCACCATGTTTCTGTAGGCCTCTGTTGCAGTATATCCCAGAGAGAGTGAAAGCAGTGGGTACAGGGGGCTTAAAAGTATACCCTCGCTTATAAACAGAATGGCCTCAAGCCCCACTGTGAGAAGGGCCAGGGCCAGGAATATGGCAAGCCCCGTGTATCTGTTGGTAACCCTGGAGGTTACAAGGGCTGTGGCAAGGGGAAGTGTCAGAATGAGAACCACATCCAGAAGCCCTGTGGTAACGCTATCTGCAAGGTATCTTGCAGAGAGCACATTTGCACTCACCGTTGCGTGCACCTCAACTCCAGGGAACACCACATCCACGGGTGTGGGCCTCATATCGTATATACCCAGCTCCGTTGCTCCCACAAAAACGAGCCTGTCTTTGAATCTTTCTGGCAGGACCCTTCCTTTTATCACATCCACTGCAGAGTAGGTGGTAAATGTTCCACCCGCTCCATAAAAGTTAAGCCTCAGGGAGCCATCCTCCCTGACGGGTATGTTCCTGCCACCGAGTTCTATACCGTCAAGCCCGTAGGAGGCAACCCTCAGCACTATCTCTGTACCGAAGTATCTTCTGAGTGCCTCAAGGGAGAGTGCTGGATACAGCCCGTCCCTGTAGCCGAACACAAGGTGTGAGCCCCTGTAGACACCGTCCCTGTCCGGTATTATGTTGAACGAGCCAAACCCCCTTGCAAATCTGCCAATAAGTGGTGTGTTTGTCTCTATGGAGGAATAACGGGGCACAAAATCCAGGGGGTCTGTGTCTGTGTTATCGAGGTGTTTTATCTTTCTTATGGCTGACCTTTCAAGCTCTCCAAGCCCTTCCAGGGATGGACTAACAGGGGTATCATCGCGCATGAAGTAGCCGAGCACCACATTGCCCGCCCTCTTTATGGCGGTTGCAAGTGCGGTGTCGTTTTCCCTGTCCTCTGTTTCTGAAAACACCACATCGAATGCAACAACCCTTGCACTGGCAAGTCCATCCACAAGGCGTGCAATGAGCTTTCTCTTCCACGGCCATCTGCCAAGCTCGTTTATGCTCTTCTCGTCTATGGCAACTATCACCACATCTTCAGGTGGTCTCATCTGGGGGCGCATCCTGTAGAGGAAGTCCTTGCCCCTCAGGTCTATAAACTCAAGAAAAAATGGGGATAAAAGATACACCAGAAGCACCACCACTGCCACAAGAAGGGCTACAAGATAGAAGAAAAGGCTCTGTCTGCGGGGGCTGGATAGCATGTCAAAAAAATGTGCGGGCAACCCTCTTACCTTTTGAGGTTCCAGACAAGCTCTGCTGTGCCCTTTATGCCTGAGACCTCAAGCCTTATGTACTCACTGTCCTCACCTATGGTGTGTCCCTTTGGTGTAAGGCGCGGGAATATAACCCTGTACACACTGCACCACTCATCCACAAAGGGGAAGAACTCCCTTAAGATGGCATCCTTTTCAACCCTGCTTACACTTACGGGCTCCACCCTCTCGCCATCCTCGTCAACAAGGTAGAGACGCCATATGGAGTCCTTCCTGTCAAAGTCATTCCACTCTTCCACAGGAGTGGCTGTAACAAGTAT
Source organism: bacterium (assembly GCA_027017505.1). GTDB lineage: Bacteria > Desulfobacterota > GWC2-55-46 > GWC2-55-46 > DRQE01 > DRQE01. Next base: position 10,685 of record JALUQR010000075.1, on the reverse strand, counting down.
AAATTCATTGTACTCTTCAAGCTTTGATAGCTCAGCCCTTTTAAGGTTTTCCCTTTTTTCCTGGCTCAGGCGAAGCCTTCGTGCGTATTCTTCCACATATGCGGTTCTGAACTCTCCGCCAAGGTAGACAGCATCTATGTGGAGTGTGGTCTCCACACCGCTGTATACGGTTTCAGTGCGTGTCCATCTTTCAAGTATGGAGTAGTAGTCATGCTTCGGGGTGGGTCTTTCTTCCACCATGGTGGTGCAACCTGCAAGAAAGAGCAGAACAATCACAATGTATCTTGTGGTCTTCATAATAGTGTTATTTAAACAGTATAAGCTGTGGTTGACCTCTCTCCTGTGGTATCTCAACTGGATACCTGCCTGTAAAGCAGGCATCACAGAAGCTTGTGCCTGCCTGTCTGACAGCCCTGTAAAGCCCCTCCAGGCTGAGGTATGCAAGGGTGTCTGTGGTGAGGAACCTGTTTATCTCCTCTACTGATTTTTTTGATGCTATGAGCTCATCCCTTGTTGGTGTGTCTATGCCGTAAAAGCAGGGTGCTATGGTTGGAGGGGAGCTTATCCTGAGGTGCACCTCCTTTGCCCCTGCGTTGCGAATCATCTTTATGATTTTCCTGCTCGTGGTTCCCCTGACAATGGAGTCATCCACCACGACAACCCTTTTACCATCTATAACATCCCTTACAGGGTTGAGCTTTATCTTGACGCCAAAGTCTCTTATTGAGTCCTGTGGTTCGATGAATGTTCTTCCTATGTAGTGGTTTCTCACAAGTCCCATATCAAAGGGTATTCCTGCCTCTTCTGCGTATCCTATTGCAGCACCCACGCCTGAATCTGGCACAGGTATGACCACATCTGCCCTGACGGGATGTTCCCTTGCGAGCTCCCTGCCCAGGTTTTTCCTTACGGTATGCACATTGGCACCGAACACATTGCTGTCTGGCCTTGCAAAGTATATGAACTCGAATATACAGGGCGAATAGGTGGCCTTCTGGAAGGGTTTGTGTGAGGTAAGCCCCCTTTCGTCTATTATGAGAAGCTCGCCTGCGTCTATCTGGCGCACATATTCTGCCTCTATAAGGTCGAAGGCACATGTCTCTGAGGCAACCACCCAGCCATCCCTGAGGCGTCCCAGCACAAGGGGTCTGAACCCGTGGGGGTCTCTTGTGGCTATAAGACAGCTATCTGTTATGATTACCAGCGAGTATGCTCCCCTGACCCTTGTAAGTGCGTGTATGAGTCTGCCCGTAAGGGTTGCATCCCTGCTTGACGCTATAAGGTGCATTATGACCTCTGTGTCCATATCCGACTGGAATATGGAACCATAGGCCTCGAGCTCGTCTCTAAGTATCCTTGCATTCACCAGGTTTCCGTTATGTGCTATGGCTATGGAACCCCTTGCGTAGTCCACCACAAAGGGCTGTGCATTGCGTATGTGGGACTCACCTGATGTGGAGTATCTCACATGTCCTATGGCACTTCTGCCAGGCAGTCTCTTGAGTATCTCTCCTGTGAATATATCTGCAACAAGCCCCATGTCCTTGTGCGAATAGAGCCTTTTTCCATCTGACGAGACAATGCCCGCACTTTCCTGTCCACGGTGCTGAAGTGCGTACAGCCCCAGATACACTATGTTTGAGGCCTCGGGATGGTTATACACCCCCACTATGCCACACTCATCGTGGAAGCCCCGGCACATCAGCCTCTGCCTCCTTCAAGAAAGCTCTCAAGCCCGCCTTTCCAGAGCCTTTTAAGCCTTTCAGTGTCTGCATCTATAAGGCCTTCCACAACAAACCTCTCTCCACATACGGTGCCCAGAATTTCAAGGTTAACCCCTGTTTTTTTGGCCACCTGTTCAACTTTTGCCCTGTTGTGCGGGCTGAAACTCACCAGTATCCTTGATTGTGCCTCTCCAAACAGAAGGGCATCTGCCCTTGTGTCGGTCTTATTGAGTTTTATCTTTACCCCGAATGTCCTCTGGGGGGCAAAACACATCTCTGCAAGTGTTACTGCAAGTCCACCCTCTGATATATCATGGGCAGAGTTTATTATACCATCCATTATACACTGCCTACAAGCCTGCTGAACCTTAAGCTCCCTTTCGAGATTGAACTCTGGCACACCCCTTTCAAGCCCGTGCTCTATGGCAAGGTACTCACTGCCTCCAAACCCCTCTGAGTGCCAGCCAAGAAGGGCAACAATGTCTCCCTCTTTTTTGAACCACGGGGTCATGTGTTTTTTCACATCCTCTATGAGCCCCACCATGCCCACAACAGGTGTGGGATACACCGAGACATCACCGGTTTCGTTGTAGAAGCTAACATTACCACTTACAACAGGCACACCGAGCCTCAGGCATGCATCCCTCATACCCTCTATGGTCTTCTCAAACTGCCACATAACCTCTGGCCTTTCAGGACTGCCGAAGTTAAGACAGTCTGTAAGTGCAAGTGGTATGGCGCCACTTACCGTGAGGTTTCTTGCAGACTCACAGACCGCTATCAGCCCGCCTGTGTATGGGTCCAGATAGCAGTACCTGGGGTTACAGTCCACTGTGAGGGCTATTGCCTTCTGTGTGCCCTTTATCCTCAGCACCGCAGAGTCTCCACCTGGAAGCACCACGGTGTTGGTTCTTACCATGTGGTCGTACTGGGTGTATATCCACTCCCTTGACGCTATATTAAGGGAGCCCAGTAGCCTTTCGAGCACCCCTCCATAGTCTTCGGGCAGTGGTATGCACTCTGTATCCAGCCTTTTTAGCTCATCCTGCCATGGGGGCCTTCTTGATGGTCTTCTGTATCTCGGTGCATCCTCGGTGAGTGCTGAAACGGGTATCTCTGCAACCACCTTATCGTTTTCTTTTATTCTCAAGACCTTCTCCTCTATCACCCTGCCTATTATGGCGGTATTGAGGTCCCATTTTCTGAATATCTCAAGGAGTCTTTCCTCACCACCCTTTTTTGCAACGAAGAGCATTCTCTCCTGCGATTCTGAGAGCATCACCTCATAGGGTGTCATACCTTCTTCTCTTCTTGGCACCTTTGCGACATCTATCTCTATACCCGAGCCTGCTCTTGAGGCCATCTCAGAGCTTGAAGAGCTGAGCCCCGCAGCACCCATATCCTGCACACCAACCACACAGCCTGTCTCGAATGCCTCAAGGCATGCCTCAAGAAGAAGCTTCTCTGTAAACGGGTCTCCCACCTGCACGGTGGGTCTTTTCTGCTCTGCGCCTTCACCGAACACATCACTTGCCATGACCGCACCGTGTATACCGTCTCTGCCTGTTGCAGAGCCCACATATATGACGGGGTTGCCCACCCCCTCTGCCCTTGCCCTGAAGACCCTGTGTGTTTTTGCAATGCCCAGTGCCATAACATTAACAAGGCAGTTGCGGTTGTAGGAGGGATGAAAGTAAAGCTCTCCGCCCACTGTGGGCACGCCCACGCAGTTGCCATAGTCCGCAATGCCAGATACCACACCCTTCAGCAGATAGGAGGTCTTCTTATCATCTGGTGAGCCGAACCTCAGGGAGTCCAGAAGTGCTATCGGCCTTGCTCCCATGGTGAATATATCCCTCAGTATGCCCCCAACCCCTGTTGCAGCTCCCTGGTAGGGCTCTATGAATGAGGGATGGTTGTGGCTCTCTATCTTGAAGACCACACAGAGCCCATCGCCTATGTCCACAACCCCTGCGTTCTCACCAGGCCCCTGTATAACCCTCCTGCCCTCTGTGGGAAACTTCTTAAGGTGTGCTCTTGAGGACTTGTAACTGCAGTGCTCGCTCCACATGACAGAGAATATGCCGAGTTCCAGAAGATTGGGCTCTCTTCCAAGAAGCTCCACTATCCTGCGGTATTCCTCCTCTGTAAGGCCGTGCTCCTCTATAAGCTCTGGTGTTATCCTCATGGTTGTAAACCCTCTTTCAGTGTTTTTCCTGCCACATTCCTCTCTTTATGAGTATCTGTTTTGCCTTTCTGAGTATCTGCTGTTCATCCTCGAATGAGACCATCTTGATTGCGTCATCCACTGGAAACCACCGTGCAGAGAGCACCTCTGTGTCGTGGTCTTTTGTGTCTCCGCCTGTGTACTCCATGAGGAAGAAGTACACTATTTTGAAGTATCTCTTAAGTGTGTCGCCCTCTCTGAATGCGTAGAAGTAGTGTATTGAGTCTATCTTTTCTATAATCCTTCCGTCCACCCCTGTTTCTTCCTTCACCTCGCGGTGAGCGGTGTGGGCTATGTTTTCTCCCTTTTCCACAAGTCCCTTTGGAAGTGTCCACCTTATCCTGCCACTCTTACCCCTTACCTCTATCAGTACCACCTGCCAGCCCCCGGATGTTCTCCTTACCACCACCCCGCCTGCTGATATCTGTTTTTCTGCCTTTTCCACCGTGCAGACCTGTCCCTATTCTGTTATACCACAGAGTCTTGTAAGCCCCATATCGCGTGCGGTCTCAAGTGCCTCTCTGAACTCCTCCTCTGTTATCCTTCTGTGAAGCGGTGGCTCTGCCTTGTAGCACGGGTAGTACTGGTCCATTATGTTCACATAGGAGTTCTTTGAGACCTCTGTTGCTATAAAGTGCATCACCGCTGGTGTGCCCGCAATACCTTCGGGAAGCACCAGATGTCTTATTATGAGCCCGCACTGGGCTATGCCGTATTCGTCCACAACAAGGTCTCCCACCTGGCGGTGCATCTCCTTTACAGCCTCTCTTACCACATCCCAGTAGTTGGGTACCCCCGAGTACTTCCTTGCCATGGTGTTATCGCCGTACTTTATGTCTGGCATGTATATGTCAAATATACCCTCAAGGAGTCTGAGGGTTTCCACTGACTCGTATCCACCACAGTTGTACACCAGTGGAAGGTCAAGCCCCCTGTTTATGGCATCTGGCAGTGCGGACACTATCTGTGGTATCTGATGTGTTGGCGTTACGAAGTTTATGTTGTGACACCCTGCGGACTTAAGCTCAATCATCATCTGCGATAGCTCCTCTATGGAGACCTCCCTGCCCGTGCCCATATGGCTTATATCATAGTTCTGGCAGAATATACACCGCATGTTACAGAATGCAAGGAATATGGTCCCGCTTCCACCTGTTCCAACAAGTGGTGGTTCCTCGCCGAAGTGGGGATGATGGCTTGCGACCCTGGGCAGGGCACCAACCCTGCACCTGCCTATCTTGCCAGCGGTTCTATCAACCCTGCACTTCCAGGGACACACCGTACAGCTTTTGAGCATCTCGTTGAGCCTGTCTATGCGTTCCTTAAGTATCCCTTCCTCGTAGAGCCTTATGTATCCGGGCGTAAACGAAGACATATTGGCCTCACCTCTTGAGTATAATTATAGCTCACTCTTTTCAGGAAACAGGGTGTTTCAGGAGGACTCCCTCTTACGCTGACACTCCACACAGAGGGTTGCAAGGGGCATTACCCTGAGTCTTTCCTCGTCTATCTCTCTGCCACATTCATCGCATACCCCGTAGGTGCCCTCTTCGAGTTTGCGCAGTGCCTCTTCAAGCTGGGTGAGCCTTTCTCTGTGTATGTCTGCTATGGTAAGCCCTGTATCTTCTATGAGGTCTAAAAGAGAGAGGTCTTCTGTATCCTGTGGGATGTGAAACTGCTCGCTGTATTCCTCGCCGAGTTTTTTGAAATACTCCTCTCTGAGCTCTGCCCAGAGCTTTCGCTTAAGCTCCAGAAGGTTTTTCCTTAACCTTTCCTTCCTTTCTCTGTTCATCTTGTCAGGTACCTCCAAACTCCTGATTTTTAGCATATTGGATGCTCGCCTCTTGCAAGCTCTCCTGTAAAGTGCTCTATGCCCGAGAGAAACTCACTTATTATACCGAGAACATCCTTTCTTACCCTTCCGTGATGGAGTGTATCCTCTGGTATGATTTGCACGGACACACTCTTTGGTCTGTTTATGGGAAGCCCTATCTCGCTTAAAAGCCACACATAAACCTCTGCGATGCCATCCACCCTTTCGTATATCTCCTTTGCCATAAGGTGCGAAAGTATGCTGTATATCTTTCCCACATGGCTTACGGGGTTTTTCCCTGCAGCAGCCTCTGAGCCCGATGGCCTGTTAAGGGATATCACCCCGTTGACCCTGTTGCCCCTGCCCACCTGGCCTGAATCCGCACTCTCTGCGGATGTGCCGAGCACCGTAAGGTAAACCCCGCTTACACCCCTTCCCGGTCTGTCAAGGGTGTTGAACTCTATGTTGACACGCTTGAAGGGCAGGCCCTGTGCAAACCTCTTAAGGGATGCAAGCACCTCCTTTTTCTTTGCAAAATATTCCTTCTCTGACCTTACAAGCTCTGCTATAAACGGCATTGCAACGGTAAGGTTGAGTTCATCACGATATCTGAAGCCCATGACCTTTACATCCTCGCCTGTTTCAGGAAAGTTTGTCTTGAAGGCTGTGCTGTTGAGAAACCTCTCGCACTCGTAGACCGCTTTTTCCGCTGGCGTAAGCGGTGCGTAGCCCACCACAGCGGATGTATCGTTCGAAGCCTTTATGGCTGTCTTTTCCCTGAATATCTCCTGCAGTTCCACAGAGCCGGGCTTGAGCACAACCCTTACCCTTACATCCCTTCTGGGGTCCACCCTTTTAAGGTTATCCCTGAACCATCTTTCCACACATTCCCTTGCAATGGCCTCCACATCTATCTTTTTTCTTCCCACGCTGAATGTGGCCCTGTCACCTATGATAAGCTCCATTGGGGTGATAACCCTGCCCCTTCCAAAGTCCTTTTCAACCTCACCTGCAACAAGAAGCCCCTTGTCTATGTTGTGATGGAGCACATCGCCAAACTCCTTTATGTATACCCTGCTCAGGGCAACGGAGATGCTCTCCATTACCGCATCGCATATGTAGTCAGGATGTCCCACACCCTTTCTTTCCACAATCTCCACCTCTTTAAGGTGCGTTGGTGTGGCCTTTACAAGTTCAAGGTTGAAGCTATCCATGGCGGTGGCTAAAGCCCCCTTTCGATTTTGCTGAATATACAGCCACAGTACTTCTGCCTGTAAAGGGAGAGCCTGCGGGACTCCTCTATACCCTTCCGCCAGCCTGTTCTGAAGTCCTCGTAGTGGAAGGGTATGTGGTAGCGTTCCGCAACTCTTAAGCCTATCTCACGGATAAGCTCGTGTGATTGATATTTACTGTAAAGAAGCGAGGATGAAAACCCATCAAACCCGAGTTCTTTTGCCATCTCTGCGGTCTTCTCAAGCCTTATGGTATAGCAGTGCATGCATCTTAGGCCTTTATCCTCTCCCTCATTTACTCCCTGGAAGAATGGCTGTGGCTCGTAGTCCTCAAAGAGTATGACCTCAAGCTCCATGAGCTCTGAAAGCCTTTTTACCGCATCGAGTCTTCTGCGGAACTCCTCTTCAGGATGTATGTTCGGGTTGTAGAAGAAGCCCACCACATGGAAGCTCTCCTCCAGGATTCTCTTTATCGGATATATGGAGCAGGGCCCACAGCACATGTGAACGAGTATTCTTTTCCGCTCAGAAGAGTCTACGCTGTGTGTCATCCTCATTCCCTTTGTATTCCACACCCATGTGCTGGTATGCAAGCCTTGTTGCCACCCTTCCACGGGGTGTTCTTTTAAGGAAGCCCTCCTGTATGAGGTAGGGCTCATAGAGGTCCTCAATGGCGTCCTTGTCTTCGTGAAGGGCTGTTGCAAGGGAGTCTATGCCAACAGGGCCTCCGCCAAACTTCTCTATTATGGTGGAGAGTATGGTGCGGTCCATCCTGTCAAACCCGCGCTCGTCTATATCGAGCATTCCCAGAGCCATCCTTGCCACCTCTTCTGTTATAACACCGTCAGACCTTACCTCTGCATAATCCCTCACCCTTTTAAGAAGCCTGTTTGCAATCCTTGGTGTTCTTCTTGACCTGCGGGCTATCTCCTCTGCACCGTCCTCTGTTATCCTTATACCCAGTATGTTTGCGGAACGGATAACTATCTTTTTAAGCTCCTCATGGGTGTAGAACTCAAGCCTCATTATGACCCCGAACCTATCCCTCAGCGGAGATGTAAGAAGCCCTGCCCTTGTTGTTGCCCCTATGAGTGTGAACCTTGCAAGCTCAAGCCTTACAGACCTTGCAGATGGGCCCTGGCCTATCATTATGTCTATCTCGTAGTCCTCCATGGCAGGATAGAGCAGTTCTTCCACGGGGTTTGGCAGTCTGTGTATCTCGTCTATAAAGAGCACATCCCTGTCCTCAAGGTTTGTAAGTATTGCTGCAAGGTCTCCTGCCCGTTCTATGGCAGGCCCTGATGTTATGCGAATGTTTGTGCCCAGCTCATGTGATATTATATGTGCAAGGGTGGTCTTGCCAAGCCCTGGTGGGCCGTGGAAGAGCACATGGTCAAGGGGTTCACCCCTTGCCCTTGCCGCCTCTATGAACACCCTGAGGTTTTCCTTGATTCGCTCCTGACCTATGTACTCTGAGAGCCTCTTCGGCCTGAGCCCTGCCTCAAAGCTCTCCTCATCTGCAAGTCTAAGTGGTGTGGACTCTCTCTGTCTGTCTTCCATGAAAGGGTTCCTTTATTCTGAAAGTCTCCTCAAGGCCTCTTTAAGAAGTGCCTTGAAGTCTCTCTGCGGGACCACCGCTGTTGCCTCTTCCACCGCCTCCTCTGCCTCCTTCAGCCTGTAGCCCAGGTTTCTGAGGGCTGATACCACATCGTCCCTGACACCTCTTTCAACCCTCTCCTTTTTTCTCTCCCGTGCATCCCTGAGCTTATCCTTTAGCTCCACTATGACCCTCTGTGCTGTCTTTTTACCAACACCTGGAAGCCTTTTAAGGGCTGAAACATCCTCGCTCCTTATGGACTCTGTGAGCTTCTCTATTGACACACCTGACAGGATATTCCTTGCAAGCTTTGGGCCCACCCCTGTAACGGAGATGAGAAGCCTGAAGAGCCTTTTCTCCTCTGGGGTGAGGAACCCGTAAAGCTCTATGGTATCGTCCCTTATGACCGTTATGGTGTGGAAACTCACCCTGCCACTTTCCTTTGGAAGCCCGTAGTAGGTGGAAAGTGGTATGAACACCTCGTAACCAACCCCTCCGACATCCACTATAACAGAGTCAGGCGTTTTGCTCACAAGTCTGCCGTGCAAGAGGGCTATCATAGTGGAAAACTGCTACCAGGGGAAGCGGGTCTGGGCTTCCCCGAATATGTCAGGTGGTGTATGTGGCATATGGCAACCGCAAGGGCATCTGTTACATCGAGTCCATCAATGACATCGCTTTTGAGAAGTCTTTTTACCATACCCCGCACCTGCTCCTTAGGTGCCCTGCCATAGCCTGTGATACTCTGCTTTACTGTGGACGGGCTGTACTCGAACACCTCAAGCCCGAACCTTCCCGCATTCATGAGCACCACACCCCTTGCGTGTCCCAGCATCATGGCACTTCTGGCATTAAGGGCAAGGTATAGACCCTCCACCGCCATACAGGTGGGTCTGTACTCTTCTATTATATTAGAGAGTTCTTCCGAAAGGATGTAGAGCCTTTTAGAGAGGACCCTTTTCTGCGGGGGCCTTATCAGCCCACCGCACACATAGCTCAACCCCCTGTCCCTGTAGTCCACCACACCGTAGCCTGTAACCCTTGTGCCAGGGTCTATTCCGAGAACCCTAATCACAGAAACCTTCCTTATGCTACTCTTTCCATCTCTTCTGTTGGCATATCAAAGTTTGCGTACACCTCCTGCACATCGTCCAGCTCCTCGAGCTCCTCCACAAGGCGTATGACCTTTCTTGCGGTATCCCCCTCCACATGAACGGTGTTTCTGGGTATCATGCTGACCTCTGCAACGGTGTACCTTAACCCCTTCTCATCGAATGCCCTCTTTACACTGGCAAAGTCCTCAGGGGCTGTGTATACCTCAAACACGCCGTCATCATCGTTCTTCTTTACATCCTCTGCACCTGCATCTATGGAGACCTCCATGAGGGTGTCCTCATCCACCTCATCTACGGGAAAGGTGAAAAAGCCCTTCTTTTCAAACAGCCAGCTTACAGAGCCACTTTCTCCCATTCTTCCGCCACACTTTGAGAACACATGCCTTACCTCTGAGAGGGTCCTGTTGCGGTTGTCCGTGAGGTATCGCACAAGCACTGCAACACCACCCGGGGCATAGCCCTCGTAGATGCCCTCCTCGTAGCTCACACCCTCGAGCTCTCCCGTGCCCCTCTTTATTGCCCTTTCTATGTTCTCGCTGGGAAGGTTCTCGCTCTTTGCCCTCTCTATGGCTGTCCTGAGCCTGGGGTTTGTATCGGGGTCTCCACCGCCAAGCTTTGCTGCAACCATTATTTCCTTGGAAAGCTTTGAAAAGAGTTTACCCCTTCTGGCATCTGCCCTCTGTTTTTTGTGCTTTATGTTAGCCCACTTCGAATGACCTGCCAACAGTGCACCTCCCCGCAGATGGACAGGAAAAACAGAATTTTTATAACTGTTTTTTACCACAAAAACATGTATTTTGCAAACCTTTAAAGGAGGGCCTGTTTTCAGTATCTGTGGCGGGATATACCCTTCTTTATGCCGAGCTCCTTCATCTTGTAAAGGAGGGTGTTTCTGTGTATCTTCATGAGGTTTGCTGCCTGCATGCAGTTCCAGTTGGTTCTTTTGAGCATGTTGAGTATGTAGTGTTTCTCGAATG
>JALUQR010000074.1 GCA_027017505.1 bacterium | reverse complement strand
CTTAAGTGCCTCATCCGCACACACGGTGATGTAGGCACGAAGCCTGCGGTCTATCCTCTCTATCCTTTCAAGGTATGCCTCCGTAAGGGCACGAGAGGTGAGCTCACCTTTCTGTAGTTTTTCTGCAAGCTCCCAGCAGTTAAGCTCTACAATATCCACTCTTCACACTCCTGTCTGGTTTTTAAGCCCTTTTATTATATTCATCCCGACTATCTTTTACAATAGTCTTTTTACGGTAAGGGTGGCTTTCCTGGCTGGTTGAGAAAGTTATCTGTTGACTTTTCCGCTGATTCATAATAAATTTTATGGTAGCTATGGAGCTTCGTGGCTACATATCTCTTTTCAAGCTTCGCATCTGCGGGCTTATAACATTCAGTGCCATTGTTGGCTACATTGTGGCCCTGCCCTCAACAACCCTTTCGTTCTCCAACATGGTGCTTCTTACCGTTGCGACCATGCTTGCTGCCATGTCTGCAAGTGCATTCAACCACTACTTTGAACGCGACATAGATGCCCTTATGAACCGTACCCGTGGCAGACCCCTTGTGATAGAAAAGTCCCTGCATCCTGCGGTTGTGGTGGTCATAGCGGTGGGGCTTCTTCTGGTTGCCCTGCTGTTGTCTGTGAAGGCGTTAAACTACATGGTTGCCCTTCATCTGGGGCTCGGTGCATTTGTGTATGCAGTTATATACACCGTATGGCTTAAGAGAAGAAGCTGGCTCAACATAATAATAGGCGGGCTTGCCGGAAGCTTTGCGGTTCTTGCAGGCGGGGCGTCTGCATCACCAGAGCTGTGCATGCAACCAGTTCTTCTTGCCATAGTTATGTTTTTCTGGACACCATCGCACTTCTGGAGCTTTGCCATACTCCACGCAGAGGACTACAGAAGGGCTGGCATACCAATGCTACCAGTGGTTATAGGATACGAGAAAACAGCCCTGTACATAATGCTCAACTCCATACTGCTTGTTATCTCTTCTCTACTGCCATTTATCCTGGGATACAACGGGCTGATATACCTTACAGGTGCAATAGTAAGTGGTGCGTATCTTCTGAGATGGAATGGAAGGCTTTTAAACAACATGTCCCAGGAGGTTCTGAAAAAGAACTTTATGGCATCCATGATATACCTTGCAATGCTATTTATGGCCTTAATCACAGATACGGTTGTTCGCTACAGCCAATAAAAGCCTTGACAAACAGGGCTGTTGGTTGTATTTTAAGAGTAAAACAGGAAAATTCTTGAGAAAGGAGGAAAAGAGGTATGAAGAGAGTTATCTGGCTCGTTGTGTTTGCACTCGTTGTGGGATTCAGCGGAGGTGCATTTGCAGGTGACCCCGCAAGCATATATGCAGCAAAGTGTGCAATGTGCCACGGCAAGGGTGGAGAAGGCTCAACAATGGCACCAGCCCTGAAAGGCACTGACTTCATCAAGGGAGATGCAGAGGCCATCAAAGATGTAATAACAAACGGCCGTTCTGGAAGTGCAAAGAAGTATCCCAAGTTCCCCATAGCAATGCCAAAGTTCAAGTTCTCAGATGCTGAGCTCGATGCCCTGGTAAAGTATCTCAAAAGCCTCTAACCTTCTTTTGAAAAACTTTTGAAATCTCTTGCCCGAATCCAGTAAAGGATTCGGGCTTTTTATTTTACCGCAACAACCCAGAAAAGCTCATAACTTGCAACTATTGCCTTTCCGTCTGAAGAGGGAAAGTCCCTGCGGTAGATTCTGTCAACCTCTTTAAGCAGTATACCCCTTGAAAGACTCCTTGAGCCATCTCTGCATGGATTTGTTGCACCTGTGTGTTTGAGCACCTTAAGAAACTGCCAGAGGTCTTCGTATGACCTTCTCTTAAGTGTTCTTTTAAGGTAAACCCTGCTGAAGCCCGCCTTCAAGAGCAGGTCTTTCAGCTCTCTGGCATCTTTAAACTCCACGAAAGGTGGCAGACCATCCTTTCCTGTAAGGGCTACTGCCTTTTTTACAGAGCTTTTAAGCTCTCTGAAGGTCTCATTACCCAGGGTTGAAAATACAAAGTAGCCCCTGTTTTTAAGCACCCTCCATGCCTCGCTGAATGCACGCAGTGGGTCCTCCATCCACTGATATGTGAGGTTTGACACGAGAAGGTCAACCCCACAGTCCTTAAGTGGAAGCACCTCACAGTCTGCACCGAAGGGTATTACCGCTGTGCCCAGCTTCTCTTTCAAGCGTTCCACCATGGGCAGGGCTATATCGAAACACAGGATGGTTGTCCCTGGAAAGCGTTCAAGCAGAAGTTCTGTAAGAAGCCCTGTGCCACAGCCTGCATCCACTATGGTGTGAAACTTCTGCCCCCTGGGGATGAGCCCCACAAGCTCCCTGGCGGTCTCTTTCTGAAAGACCGCCTGTGTTTCATATGTTCTGGCAGAAAGGGAAAATGCCTTCTTTATCGCTTCCTTTCTCTGGTTCCTCACAGTGTATCCATGAACCTCCTTGTAAGCTGAATGAACCTTTCGGGCTCTGTTACAAATGGTGCGTGTCCACAGCCCTCAAACCACTCAAGCCTTGCCTCCTTGAGGGCTCCTTTAAGGTACTCTGCACACGCAGGTGGACACACCGCATCCTCTGTGCCATGGAGAACAAGCACGGGAAGTCTTATCCTGCAGAGTGCATCCCTTAGGTCCACCTCCATGAGGGTCTCAAGGGCCCTTGCCATATCCTCAAGCCCGAACCCCTCGGGGGCTGAATCGTACATGGAGAGAAACCCCACAGCAGAAGGGGTTGAAAGCTCTCTTTCGGTAAAGTTGAGCCTGTAGAACCTCTTCAGTGTCTGCTGTGGAGAACACTTAAGGTCTGCAAGCATCCTTTTTACAAGCAGAGGGGATTGTCCGTGTGGGAAGCCCTCTCTTTTTACAAAAGATGGCGTTGCCCCAACAAGCACCAGCCCCTTAAGGGCTATTCTGTGTTCTGTTACAGCCCTTATGAGCACCTTTGCACCCAGAGACCACCCGATACCCACAAGTTCGCCCTCTCCGCTGGCCTTTACCCTTTCTGAAAGCTCATCCACCGCTGGTTGAAGTCCTCTTTCAGTCCACCTTCGCCCTATTCCGTGGCCTGGAAGCCCGCAAAAAACCGCCCTCCTGAAGCCCCCTGCAACAGCCTGCCACACCCTGCTGTCTGTTGCCCAGCCGTGAACAAAGATGGCTTTACAGATTGAGCTCATCCTTAAGCTCCTCCATAGCAGAGATAAGCTCCTCTATGTCGCTTTTTGAGTGTTCTGAAGAGAGCGTAATCCTGAGCCTTGCAGAACCCTCTGGCACCGTGGGAGGTCTTATGGCCTGCACGAAAAAGCCCCTCTGAAAGAGCGCCTCCGAGAGCTCACAGCTTCTGCGATTATCACCCACCACAAGGGGCACCACATGGGTATGGCTTGAAAGGACATTGAAGCCAAGCTCCTTAAGACCTGTTCTTAAAAGCAGTGCGTTCTGCTTGAGTCTGGTTCTTCTTTCTGCATCAGATTCTGCAATCTCTATTGCCCTTATGGTTGCATGACATAGTGCGGGTGGAAGGGCTGTGGAGAAGATAAACCCCCGTGCACTGTTTACAAGATAGTCCACAAGGCCCTTTTCTCCTGCAAGGAATGCTCCGTATGTGCCGAATGCCTTGCCAAAGGTACCCACATATATGAGCCTTTCCCTTCCTTCAACTCCGTAATACTCATGCACTCCCCTGCCACATTCACCCATGATACCCACCCCGTGGGCATCGTCCACAACCACCACGGCATCGTATCTTTCCGCAAGGTAGAGCATCTCATCAAGCGGGGGGGTATCTCCATCCATGCTGAAGACCCCATCGGTTACGATAAACTTCTTTTTTGCCCTGCTCTTTTTGAGCATGGTCTCAAGGGCGTTCATATCCAGATGGGGATATCGCCTGAGGGGTGCTCTGCTTAAAAGTGCACCATCTATGAGTGAGGCGTGAACGAGCCTGTCAAGAAAGAGCTCTGCTGTTCTGTCTGCAAGGGCTGGAATTATGGATGTATTCGCATGCCAGCCCGAGTTAAAAAGTATTACACCTTCTGCCCGTTCAAACCTTCTTATTTTTTCCTCAAGCTCTGTGTGGGCAGGGTGTGTGCCTGTGACAAGCCTGGATGCGGTTGAGCCTGTGCCGTATCTTTCAATCCCTTGGATGAATGCCTCCTTTATGGCGGGATGTCTTGAAAGTGAAAGGTAATCGTTTGAGCAGAAGACCCTTACCCTTCTGCCATCCACCTCTGCCCACACTCCATCCAGGTATCTGCACACCCTTGGGGAGCGTTTAAGCCCCAGGGCCTCTCTTTCTTTAAGGAAGCCCTCTATGGTCTGTTTGAGAAAGCCAGTCATTTTTTTGGCTTAAGTCCCAGGTCTTCGAGCATTCTCAGGTCTTCCTCAGGGGGTCTGCCCTGTGTGGTAAGGTAGTTGCCTATGAGCATGCCGTTTGCCCCTGCGGAAAATATAAGACACTGCAGGTCTCTCAGGTTTACCTCCCTGCCACCACACACTATTATGCTCTTTGTGGGAAGGATGAACCTGTAGAGGGCTATAATCATGAGGCATTCCCTGGGGGTAAGATAATTTGCCCCTTCAAGCGGGGTGCCAGGCCTGGGGTTTAGGAAGTTTATGGGCACAGAGTCCACATCGAGTTCCCTGAGCGTCATGGCAAGCTCGATTCTATCCTGCCAGCTCTCACCAAGCCCGAATATGCCACCACTGCACACATAAAAGCCAAGCTCCTTTGCGGTCCTTACGGTCTGCACATCCTCCTCATAATCATGGGTGGTACACACCCTGGGAAAGAATGAACGGGAGGTCTCAAGGTTGTGATGATAGCTTTCAAGCCCCGCATCTTTAAGCCTTTTGAGTGTATCCCTGTCAAGAATACCCAGAGATGCACATCTTTCAACCCCTGCCCTCTGTTTCATGAGCTCAAGGGCCCTCTCAAGGGTCTCTATATCCTCCCTTTTTGCCACCTTGGTGCCACTTGTAACTATGGAAAACTCCCGTGCCCTCCACCTTGTTGCCTCAAGGGCTGACTCAACAATCGTCTCCGCACCGAGCATGGGATAGGTCTTAACCCCTGTGTTGTACCTCACACTCTGGGCACAGAAGGTGCAGTCCTCACCACAGAGCCCGCTTTTGGCATTCACTATACTGCAGAGGGAAACCTCATCACCCTTGAAGTGCTTCCTTATACGCTCTGTGTGGGGAAGAATCTCAAAGAGTCTGTCCTCACCAAGACGAACAAACTCCTCTGCATCCTCCTGGCTTATGCCAGAACCACCAAGGGCAACCTCCTCTATCCTGCTAAGAAAATCCATAACAGAGAGACTAAATACCACACAAGTCAAACAATTGTCAACCAGAATATCCGTGCTGGTTAACAATTGTTTTTAAACATGGAAACTTCTTTCTCCATCCTGTGGTCTTTCTGTGCTAAAATCTGGGGTGTGGAGCGAGGGCTTTTAAAAGAGGTTGTAAGGGAGCTTGACGAGGTGCTAAGGGGTGGTGTAATCTCTCGAATTCATCAGCCCGAGCAGAGGACCATTACCATAAGGGTTTTCAGGGGCAGGGAGTACACACTTCTTATCTCCTGCCATCCCCTCTTCTGCAGGATTCATCTTACCACAGAGAGGTTTAAAAACCCTCCTGTACCACCGCGGTTCTGTGCCCTGTTGCGAAGCAGAATCCAGAACCAGAGGATTCTCCGCATAGACACGCTTGAGGGTGAAAGGATAGTGCACATAAGGTTCAAAGATTACATCCTTGTGGCAGAGCTTACAGGGAAGTCCTCAAACCTGATACTTGTGGATACAGGCTGGACCGTTGTGGATGCACTGCGCCATTTTCCACCAGGGGATTCAAAGAGGGTTGTCTTCCCTGGCACGAAACTCACACCCCTTCCAAGGCCAGAGAACATAGAAGAAAAACCCATTGCTCTTGAGAAAGGGCCTGGGGAAAGCTGGAATGACGCTATGGACAGATACTACACGGAACTTACAGAAAAAGAGAGGTTTCAGAAAGAACGCACACTCCTGGGGCGTGCCCTCAGAGACGCCCGAAAGAGGGCTGAACGAAGAATCAAAAACATACTGGCGGATAGGGAAAGGGCAGAAAGAGAGCTTGACTACGGCAGGCTGGGAGAGCTTCTTCTTTCAAACTTTCATCTGCTCAAACGGGGAATGAGCGAGATAGAGCTTGATGACATATACAAAACCCCACCGCAGAAGATACGCATAGAGCTTGACCCATCTTTAAGCCCACAGCAGAATGCCGAAAGGTACTTCAAACGCTCAAGGAAGGCAAAAAAGACCCTTGAGACCGTGGCCCAGAGACTGCCCGTCGCAGAGGAGGAACTGCGTTACATAGAGGAACTCACATACGAGCTTGAAAACATCCAGACCACAGGGGAACTTGATGAGCTCAGGGATGTGCTCATAAAAGAGGGCTATCTTAAGCCTCCGCTTCAACCTGCCCTTGAGTGCACCAGGCGCAGGAAAGGCCCGCCCTCTGTGGGAAGACTTTCCACAGAGGATGGGTTTACCATCCTCTATGGCAAAAACAGCCGTGCAAATGACCTCATTTTAAGAGAGCTTACCGCTGATGAAGACCTGTGGTTTCACGCCAAGGGTGTGCCTGGCTCACATGTGGTGCGGAAACTTGCAGGCAGAAGACCCACAGAGGAGGCAATAAAATACACCGCAGGTGTGGCAGCGTTTCTGAGTAAAAGCAGAGGAGCAAAAAAGGTTGAGGTAATCTTCACAGAGGCAAGGAATGTGAAAAAACCAAAAGGGGCAAGACCAGGACTCGTAACCGTAAGGGAATACAGAACCATCGTTACAGAGCCCGTGCCCCTCAGGAATGAGGAGAAAGAAAAAAATTGACATATCCACAAACTGTGCGATAACATTTTACATACTGTCTGTTGTGGAGGCTCGAAGCTGATGCAGATTCAAGAAGTCCTTGCCCTCATAAGAGAGGACATGCACAGGGTGGAAGAGGAGTTCCGAAGAAACCTCCTTTCCGATGTATATCTTATAAAAAGGGTTGGTGAGTATATCCTTAACAGCGGAGGAAAGAGGTTCAGACCCCTCATGGTGCTTCTTGCAAGCAGGCTGTGTGGCTACGGTGGCCAGCTTCACATACCCTTTGCAGTGGTCGTGGAGTTCATCCACACCGCCACACTCCTTCACGACGATGTGGTTGACAATGCCACACTGCGCCGTGGTAGCCCCTCTGCAAATGCCATATGGGGCAATGGTCCAAGCGTGCTCGTGGGAGATTATCTGCTCTCAAAGGCATTCTCCATAACCGTGGCACAGGGAGACCTGAGGGTGCTGAGCATACTGTCAGATACAACCACCCGCATGGCAGAGGGAGAGGTACTACAGCTTATAAAACGCTCCGATGTGAACGCAACAGAGGAGGAATACCTCCATGTGATAACCAACAAAACAGCCATACTCTTTTCAGCCTGCTGTAGAATTCCCGCGGTAATCACAGGACTCTCAGAGGAAAAGGAAGATGCCCTTGCATCTTACGGCATGTCCATAGGTATTGCCTACCAGCTGATGGACGACTGCCTTGACTATACCTCAAGGGCAGAAGACCTGGGCAAAAGCGTGGGAAACGACCTCAAAGAGGGCAAGGTAACCCTGCCACTTATAAAGACATACAGGGATGCCACGGAAGAGGAAAAAAGAATCATAAGAGACGCTGTGGAGGCAGAGGATGTGGACAGCGAAACACTCAACAAGGTGCTCGCACTTATAAGAAAGTACGGAGGCATAGAATACACCCTTGAGTTTGCAAAGGGTTACATAAACAAGGCAAAGAACTGTCTCGAACACTTCGAGCCAAATACCGAACGGGCTGCACTCTCTGCAGTTGCAGACTATGTGATAGAGAGAACCAGCTAACCCCACAGCCCTTCATATGGAGAAAAAAGAGAAGGCAAAAAGGGTTCTCGGTATACTCAAAAAGGTGTTTCCAGGAGCCAGAACCGAGCTAAAGTTCAAAACACCCCTTGAGCTTCTGGTTGCAACAATACTCTCTGCCCAGTGTACAGACAAAAAGGTGAACACAGTAACCCCGGAGCTCTTTGCACGCTTTAAAAGTGCCAGAGACTATGCCACCGCAGACACCGCAGAGATAGAACGCTACATAAGCTCCATAAACTTCTACAAAAACAAGGCTCGCTCCATAAAACAGTGCTGTAAGAGGCTTGTGGAAAAGTTCGGTGGCACACTGCCCCGCACCATCGAGGAAATGACAGAACTTCCAGGGGTTGGAAGAAAAACCGCAAGCATAGTGCTTGCAGAGGCATTCAACATACCCGCACTTGCAGTGGATACCCATGTAAAAAGGGTCGCCCAGAGGCTGGGGCTTGTAACCTCTGACAGGCCAGACCACATAGAGGAAGAGCTCAAAGGACTTGTGCCCGAAAAGGACTGGCGCTCTGTAACCAATCTATTTATACTCCATGGTAGAAGGGTGTGCAGGGCAAAGTCCCCGCTGTGTGAAGAGTGCAGTATAAAGGAGTTCTGCGAATACCACAAAACAAAAGGAGGCTAAACCCCATGGGTCTTCTTGAAGGCAAAAGGGCTGTAATCTTTGGGGTTGCAAATGAAAGAAGCATTGCCTGGGCAATTGCAAAAACACTTCACAAAGAGGGCGCAAGGTGTGCCCTGACATACGCAACCGAAAGACTCAAAGAAAGGGTCGAAACACTCGCCCACTCGCTGAACTCAGAAATCGTACTGCCCTGCGATGTTACAAGTGACGAACAGATAAACTCCACATTCTCTGCAATAAAGGATAAGTGGCAGACCATGGATATACTCATCCATTCTGTTGCATTTGCAAAAAAGGAGGAGCTTAAGGGAAAGCTTCTCGATACCACGCGTGAGGGCTTTCAGATAGCCATGGATGTCAGTGTCTATTCCCTTATAGCCCTCAGCAGACAGGCATTCCCCCTTATGGAGAACACCGGAAGCATTATAACACTCACCTACTACGGAAGCCAGAAGGTGGTGCCAAACTACAATGTGATGGGGGTGGCAAAGGCAGGTCTTGAAGCGGTGGTCAGATACCTTGCAGAGGATATGGGCCCCAGGGGTGTAAGAATAAATGCCATATCCGCAGGCCCTGTAAAGACCCTTGCAGCCATGGGTATATCAGGATTCGGTGAGATACTTAAAAGGGTTGAAGAGAGGGCTCCCCTCAGGCGCAACATCACACAGGAGGATGTTGCAGGTGTGGCACTCTTTCTTGCAAGCCCGCTTTCAGAAGGGGTTACAGGAGAGGTAATCTATGTTGATGCGGGATACAACATAATGGGGCTATAAGATGCGCATAATAGCAGACCTGCACATACATACCCGTTATTCCCGTGCAACCAGCAGGGAGATGACCCTGCCCACGATAGCCCGCTGGGCAAAAAGAAAGGGCATAAACCTTGTTGGCACAGGAGACTTCACACATCCACAGCACCTAAGGGCAATAGAAGAAGAGCTCGTGCCTGCAGAAGAGGGCCTCTTTGTGTTCGAGGATGAACCCACAGTACGCTTCATGCTCACGGCAGAGATAAGTAACATCTACAGCCAGGCAGGCAGGCTCCGAAAGATTCACACCCTTGTGTTTGCCCCGTCACTTGAAAGCGCAAAAAAACTTACAGAAAAACTCAAGGGCCTTGGCAATGTATATGCAGATGGAAGGCCAGTGTTTGGCTTTTCAGTGGTGGAGCTTTTAAAGATGGCACTGGATATATCAGAGGACTTCCTGCTCGTTCCCGCACATGCGTGGACACCATGGTTTTCCATATTCGGCAGTAACTCGGGGTTTGACTCCATAGAGGAATGCTTCGGTGAGTACTCCCGCCACATATACGCCATAGAGACAGGGCTTTCAAGTAACCCTGAGATGAACTGGCGCCTTTCAGCACTCGACAGAGTCACACTCATATCGAACTCCGATGCCCACTCGCCTGCAAAGCTCGGCAGAGAGGCCAATGTGTTTGACTGCGAGATGAGCTATCCCTCTGTAATCAATGTTATAAAGAAAAAGGACCCTGAAAGATTCCTCTTCACCATAGAGTTCTTTCCCGAAGAGGGAAAATACCACTACGATGGACACAGAGAGTGCGGGGTGGTCTTCTCTCCTGAAGAAACCAGGAAGGCAGGTGGTGTGTGTCCTGTGTGCGGAAGGGCCGTAACAGTTGGGGTTATGAATAGGGTTGAAGAGCTTGCAGACCGTCCACCCGGGTTCGTACCACAGGGGGCCATACCACAGCGCTCGCTCATACCCCTGGAAGAAATCATAGCAGAGGCACTGGAAAAAGGCGTGGGCACCTCTGCGGTAAAAAAGGAATACCGCAGAATGACAGACGCATACGATGAGTTCACCATTCTTATGGACCTCACAGAAGAAGAGCTTAGAAAGATATCGCACCCCATGGTTGCAGAGGGAATCCTTAAGATGCGCAGAGGAGAGGTCAGCATAAGACCTGGCTTCGATGGTGAGTTCGGAAGAATAAAACTCTTCGAAGAACCCCAGAAACCACAGACAAAGGGACCCACCCAGATGGGACTCTTCTGACACGGCAAAATCTGGTATAATCTCTCCATATGATACCCCGCTATCCCTCAATAGCTGAAGTAACACTTGAGCTTAAAGAAGAGCTCACTCTGTTTTTCTCCTCCCTCAATGAAAGGCTATCTGAATTTACCTTTGCAAACATATACCTCTTCAGGGACACCCACAACTACAGGGTCTCCAGGCTTCCAGATGGCAGGGTGCTCATTACAGGGTGTGACGATGGAGAGAGGTTTTTCATACTGCCAGCAGGCCTTGTGGAAGAGGCCCTTCTTGAAGAGCTGTTCGAAAGGTTCTGTTCCATGAAGTGTGTGTCAGAGGGACTATCAGAAGAACTTGAAAGACTTGGCTACAGGGTTACAGAAGACAGGGATAACTTCGATTACATCTTCCTTACAGAAAGGCTTGCAACACTTTCTGGAAGAAAGCTCCACAGAAAGAAGAACCTTTACAACAGGTTTGTATCCACCTTCAATGCAACACTCAAGCCCCTGGATGAGAGAAACATCGCTGATGTGCTCTGTGTGCTCGAACAGTGGCGCAGGGAAAGAGAGGATGAGGGCGACTACAGGGCAACAAAAGAGGCGGTGGAGCTTTTCAGCGAGCTCGGCCTTGAGGGAAGCATCTGCTACATAGACCACACCCCAAAGGCATTCATCATGGGAGAGCCACATCCGTGTGGAGATACCTTCCTTGTGCACTTCAGAAAATCCGTAAGGGGTTACCCGGGAATAGCAGAGTTCGTGCTCAAAAGCTTTGCAGAGGGAATAATGGATAGATTCACCTACATAAACATGGAACAGGACCTTGGAAAGGAGGGCTTAAGGCAGGCAAAGCTCGGGTTCAGGCCAGAGGGGTTTGTGAAAAAGTTCAGGGCATACAGAAGATGACCCAACCGCGTTATTATCCTGTATCAAGGTATCTTAAAGAGCGCTTTGGTGGAAGGGTGCAGAGGGTATCCATCTACTGCGGATTCACCTGCCCCAACAGGGATGGCACCATCTCAACAGGTGGCTGTACATACTGTGTGCCATCACTTCTGATACCTGACACATACAGAAACCGCATGGGGGTTACAGAACAGCTCAATGCGGGTATGGAAAGGCTCCGCAAGAGATACAGAACCGATAGATTCATCGCATACTTTCAGGTAAACACCAACACATATGCCCCTCTCGACAGGCTTGAAAAACTCTACAGGGAGGCAACAGGGCATCCCCGTGTGGTGGCCCTCTGTGTGTCCACACGGCCTGACTGTGTGGATACAGCCCTGCTTGAGCTACTATCACAGCTTAAGGAGGAAAAACACCTCTGGCTTGAGCTCGGGCTACAGTCCGCCCACAACAGAACCCTCAGGCTTATAAACAGGGGACACACTGTGGAGGACTTTGTAAAATGTGTGGAGAGGGTAAAGACCTACGGTATAGATGTGTGCACACATGTGATATTCGGCCTGCCAGGAGAGAGCAAAGAGGATATGCTCGATACGGTGAGACTCGTTGCAGAGCTTGAGCTCTGGGGCATAAAGTTTCATCAGCTGGACATAATAAGGGGCACACCAGTTGAGGCCCTCTACAGGGAGGGCAGACTCAGGCCCCTTGAGCTTGAAGCCTATGCAGAGTGTGTGGTAGAATCCCTTGAGCTTCTCTCACCACACACCACAATACACAGGCTTTCGGGCTACACACCTCGGGAGTATCTTGTAGCCCCGCTGTGGAGCCTCAACAAAGAAAGGGTGAGAAAAAGAATCGAACAGCTTCTTGAAGAGAGAAACACGCATCAGGGAATACGCTGGAACAAACACAAAGGAGGCCTGAAAGATGGCAGACCCAAGGGTTAAAAAACTTGCCACAATACTTGTAAATCACTCCCTGCGGGTGAAAAAAGACGAGCTGGTTCTCATAAACTCATCAAGCGAGCTTGCAAAACCACTGGTGCTTGCCCTCTACAGAGAGGTGCTGAGGGCAGGGGCCCATCCATACATGAACATAGGACTTGAGGAAACCGCAAATATCTTCTTCAAGGAGGCAACAGACGCACAGCTTCTTCACTTTCCAAAGATAAAACACTACGAGGCAAAAAACATAGACTGCGTTGTAAACATCCGTGCACCTGTAAACAAGAAGGCCCTATCCAATGTGGACCCGAAAAAGATGAGCATGCGTGCAAAGGTCTTAAGACCCATAACAGACACCATAGTGAATAAAAAACGCTGGGTGCTCTGCAACTATCCAACGAACGCCCTTGCCCAGGAGGCAGACATGAGCCTTGCAGAGTACGAAGACTTCCTCTACGGTGCAACCAACATAGACTGGAACAGGATAAGAAAACTCACGGAGAAACTCAAGGCCATCCTTGACAGTGCCCAGAAGATAAGAATAGTGGGACAGGATACAGACCTTACACTGAGCATAGAGGGCAGATGTGCCATAGCCTGCTGGGGCGAGCGCAACATGCCCGATGGAGAGGTCTTCCTGTCTCCTGTTGAAAACTCCGCAGAGGGCTACATATACTACGAACACCCTGCCATATACCAGGGCAGAGAGGTTACGGGAATAAGACTGCGGTTCAGAAAGGGCAGGGTGGTGGACGCAAGGGCTGAAAAGGGCGAGGAGTTCCTTCTTTCCATGCTCTCTACAGACAGGGGAGCCCGATACCTCGGTGAGATTGGCATAGGTGTCAACTACGGCATAAAAAGATTCTCAAAGGACATACTCTTCGACGAAAAGATAGGCGGTACAGTGCATCTTGCACTGGGAAAGTCCTACAAAGAGGCAGGTGGCAAAAATATATCTGCCATACACTGGGATATGATAAAGGATTTAAGAAAAGGTGGCATCCTTTATGTGGATGGAAAACCCATACAGAAAAACGGCAGGTTTCTTATATGAAAATACTTGAACAAAGCAGAAAATAAAGATATTATCAGAAACTATACAAAATAAAGGACTTTTCTTTTATGGAAAGGGAAAGCCTTCTTCGCACGATAGAGGAAGCCATCGAGATAAAGAGGCGCTTTTTCAGGGAGAATGCAGAGGGGCTTATAAAGAGTGCCAGGCTTCTGGCAGAGACCTTCAGAAGGGGAGGCAAGCTTCTCATAGTGGGCAACGGTGGTTCTGCTGCGGATGCACAGCACCTTGCAGCAGAGTTTGTAAACCGCTTTGAGGCCGAACGCCCGCCACTGCCTGCACTGACACTCACAACACATACAT
>JALUQR010000073.1 GCA_027017505.1 bacterium | reverse complement strand
ATAATAGTAGGTGATGGAGACTCTGCTCTTAAAAAGGCCAGGGAGGTAAGGCCTGACCTTGTGATAGCAGACCTCTCCATGCCAGGGATGAACGGATACGAGTTGTGTGAGGCCATAAAGAGGGATGCAGAGCTTGCAGGCACCCCTGTGATGCTTCTTGCAAGCACATTCGAGCCCATTGATGAAAAAAGGGCAGAAAGTGTTGGGGCAGATGGCCACATAGTGAAGCCCTTTGAGTCAGAAGAGCTCATAACCAAGATAAAGGAACTCTTAAGCAGACCACCAAAGGCTGTTGCAGAGGCTCTGGAGCAAGAGGCCACCGCAGAACCGCTGACAGAAGAGAAACCCCTTGTAGAAGAGGAGCCACCCTCATTTACCCCCGAGGAGCCACAGCCTGTGGCAGAGCCCGGGCCTGGAGAGGCGGTATCGTTCAAAGAAGAAGAGAGAGAGGAAGAGCTCACACTGTCTGAAGACATATGGGAGCCAGAGGACTTTATAGAGTCCGCAGAGGAGAAACCCGCAGAAGAGGGCACACAGGAGGGGCCAGGCGAGCAGAAAGAGGAGTTCTTTGACCTTAAACTCTCAGAAGATGAGATGGAAACAGGGGAAAAACCAGCTGAGGAGGGCATCACTGGTTTTGAAGAGCCCGCAGGCACAGAACCCATAAAAGAAGAGGAAGAGGAGATAACAGAGCTTACAACACCCGTCGTGGAGGAGGAAGGGCTGGCAGAGGCGGTTACAGAAGAGGTGCCAGCAGAGGAAGAAAGGATGCCAGCAGGTGAGGAATCCTCCCCGGAGGCGTTTGAGGGCCTTACAGCCCAGCAAACCCCTGTTGAGGAAGAGCCCGCAGTGCCTTCTGAACCTGTAAAAGAGGGGCTTAAAGAGGAGTTCACAGAGGAAGAACTCTCTAAAGTTGTGCCACAGGAGAAGGTGGAACAGATAGTAAGAGAGGTGGCGCGTAAGGTCATAGAAGAGGTCGCATGGGATGTGGTGCCAGAACTTGCAGAGGAATACATAAAGAAAGAGATTATAGATAAACTGAAAGATGCTATCTCCAAACTGAAATGACCTTGCCCTTAACAGCGAGAGGGGGAAGTTCTCTTCAGAGGTGCTTCCCCTTTTGATTTTTTATAGACTTACCTTCATATGTTCTGCTAATCTCTTTACAGAATCCCTGTTTTAAAAAGGCTTATCTATGAGGAGAACACTTTCCAAAGTATACGAGCCATCTAAAGTAGAAGCCAGATGGAGCAGACTGTGGATAGAGCGGGGCTATTTTACCGCAGACCCGCACTCAAAGAAACCCCCCTTTTCCATGGTCATACCACCACCGAACATTACGGGCTCGCTTCATCTGGGGCATGCACTCAACAACACCCTGCAGGACATAATGGCAAGGTTTAAGAGGATGCAGGGCTACAATGTACTCTGGCTACCTGGCATAGACCATGCAGGGATTGCCACACAGAATGTGGTGGAAAGGGAACTCATGAAAGAGGGGCTCTCAAGAGAAGAGCTTGGCAGAGATGAGTTTGTAAAACGGGTATGGCAGTGGAAGGAAAAAAGTGGTGATACCATAATAAACCAGCTCAAACGCCTGGGTGCATCCTGCGACTGGACGAGACTCAGATTCACCATGGACGAGGGACTTTCAAGGGCGGTAAGGGAGGTCTTCGTAAGGCTCTACAGAGAGGGGCTCATATACCGTGGCGACTACATAATAAACTGGTGTCCCAGGTGCATGACCGCACTTTCAGACCTCGAGGTGGAACACGAACAAACCCAGGGCAAACTCTACTACCTTAACTACCCTCTAAAGGATGGCACGGGGTTCGTAACAGTTGCAACCACAAGGCCAGAGACCATGCTCGGAGATGTGGCTGTGGCGGTAAACCCCCAGGATGAGAGATACCGCCCCCTTAAGGGCAGAACCCTTGTGCTACCCATAGTGGAGCGCCAGATACCCATTATAGAGGACCCTGTGGTTGACATGGAGTTCGGCACAGGGGCTGTAAAGATAACCCCTGCGCATGACTTCAACGACTTTGAGGTTGCAAGAAGGCACGGGCTCGGCTCTGTTGTGGTAATGGACAAAAGGGCAAGGATGAACGAGAACGCAGGCCCATACAGGGGGCTTGACCGCTTCGAGGCAAGAGAAAAAATTGTGGAAGAGCTTAAAGGCAGAGGGCTTCTTAAACGGGTGGAGGACTACGCACTCTCTGTTGGCACCTGCTACAGGTGCAAGACGGTGGTTGAACCGATGGTGTCAAAACAGTGGTTTGTGAAGACCGCTCCACTCAGTGGGCCTGCCATAAGGGTTGTTGAAGAGGGCACACTTAAGTTTGTGCCAAAGAGCTGGGAGAAGACCTACTTTGAATGGATGCACAACATAAGGGACTGGTGCATATCCCGACAGATATGGTGGGGACACCGTATCCCCGCATGGTACTGTAAGAGGTGCCCGCACATAACGGTATCTGTGGTAACACCTGAAAGGTGCGAGGGCTGTAGCTCGGATGAGATAGAGCAGGACCCCGATGTGCTCGATACATGGTTTTCCTCTGCACTCTGGCCGTTTTCAACCCTCGGCTGGCCCGATGACACCGAGGAGCTCAGGGTGTTTTACCCCACATCGGCACTGTTTACGAGCTTCGATATAATATTCTTCTGGGTTGCAAGGATGATAATGATGGGGCTTAAGTTCATGGGGGATGTGCCCTTCAGGGATGTATACATACACGCCCTCATAAGGGATGCAAGGGGACAGAAGATGAGCAAATCCAAGGGCAATGTTATAGACCCCCTTGTGATGATGGAACGCTACGGAACAGATGCCCTGAGGTTCACACTCGCTGTGCTCGCAGCACAGGGAAGGGATATAAAACTCGCAGAGGAGAGAATAGAGGGCTACAGAAACTTTGCCAACAAGCTGTGGAACCTTGCAAGGTTCACAATGATGCACCTCGATGATGAAGAGGTGAATGTCAGCCCAGGGCCAGAAAACTACTCCATGGCAGACAGATGGATACTCACAAGGCTTAAGGCCTCAAGAGACCGGGTTGTATCAGCACTTGAGGGCTACCAGTTCGATGTTGCTGCAAAGACACTCTACGGGTTTATATGGCACGAGCTGTGCGACTGGTATGTGGAGGCAATAAAACCAGACCTCAAGGGTGAAAAGGGTGAGCTTAGAAGGAAGACCTCACAGGCAGTGCTCCTTAAGGTGCTCGCAGATACGCTTAAGCTTCTGCACCCCTTCATGCCATTCATAACAGATGAGATACACTTCTGCCTTACAGACAGAGAGGAAAGCCTTGTTACAGAAACCTACCCCGAACCCAGAGAGAACTACCCGGAGTCTGCCCGTAAGATGGAGACAGTTATGGATGTTATAAGATGTGTGCGTAACATAAGGGTGGAGTTCAACATACCCCACGGAATAGAGCTTGAGTGTGTGGTGCTTGCAAGAAAGACCACCACAAAGACCGCCATAGAGGAGGGCACAGAGTACATAAAGGCACTCTCAAGGGTAAAAGAGGTGAGGTTTATAACCGAAAAGGAAAGACCCGAAAAGGGAGTCTTCAATGTTGCAAGGGGTGTTGAGGGAGATGCGGTGGAGGTCTTTGTGCCCCTGAAGGGCTATGTGGATGTGAGGGCAGAGGTGGAAAGACTCGAAAGAGAGCTTGAAAAGGTGGAGGATGAGCTCTCAGAGGTCAGAAAGAGGCTTGAGAATGAAAACTTCCTTAAAAAGGCTCCACCACATGTGGTTGAAAAAGAACGAACACGCTCTGCAGAGCTTGAGGAAAGAAGGGCAAAGCTTCTGAAGGGGCTTGAAAGGGTGAGGGCACTTTAAGAATGGCTGAACCAAGAGAAAACCTTAACGAATACATAGAGCAACTTGTAAGGGCAGGCCTTGCAGAGGACATCGGCACGGGAGATATAACCACCTCTGCAATAGTGCCGGAGAGGAAAAAAGGGATTGCAAGGGTCATTGCGGGTGAGAACATGGTGGTTGCAGGACTTCATGTAATGGAGCTTGTCTTTAAGACAGTGGATGATACCCTGGAGTTCAGAAGTGAGGTCAGAGAAGGGGCAAACATAAGAAAGGGCAGAACCATAGCAACCATAAGGGGAAGGCTTAAATCCATACTCACCGCAGAAAGGGTGGCACTTAATTTTCTGCAGAGACTTAGCGGTATAGCCACACTTACAAGGAGGTTTGTGGAAAGGCTCAAAAACAGAGAGGTTAACATACTGGACACAAGAAAGACCACCCCGTGTATGAGGATTCTCGAAAAATACGCGGTAAGGGTTGGTGGAGGCCGTAATCATCGCTTCGGGCTCTTCGATGCCATACTCATAAAGGACAACCACATACGCATTGCAGGCAGTATAGAGAAGGCCATAAAGAGGGTCAGAAAAAAGTACGGAAAGGATAAACCCATAGAGGTTGAGGTGAGTAACCTCAGAGAGGTAAGGGAGGCACTCAGAAGTGGTGCGGACATCATAATGCTCGATAACATGAGCCCCGAGAGGGTCAAAAGGGCTGTTGAGATAATCTCTGGCAGGGCGGTTGTAGAGGTATCAGGAGGAGTAACCCTTGAGAATGTGGAGGAGTTTGCAAAAACAGGCATAAGATACATCTCCATAGGCGCCCTTACACACTCTGCAAGGGCGGTGGATGTAACTGTTGAGATAGAGTGAAAAAAGATGGAAGGCCGAAGAAAAGAGCTCCTTATCCTCGGGCTTCTCAAGGAGGCACGGGGTGGGTATGTCTCTGGTGAGAGCATAAGCCAGACGCTGGGTATCTCAAGAACAGCGGTATGGAAGCACATCCAGACACTCAGGGCAGAAGGCTACCCCATAGAGAGTAGCTCCAGAAGGGGCTACAGGCTTTCATCCACCATCCAGCCATTCAACGCCCACGAGATAAAGGGCCTTCTTGCAACAGAGTGTGTGGGAAGGGTCATCCACTTCCAAAGATGTGTGGACTCAACAAACACGATGGCAGTTGTCCTCGCAAGGGATGGTGCAGAGGAGGGCACGGTGGTTGTGGCAGACTCACAGAGCGGGGGCAGGGGAAGACTGGGCAGAAGATGGTACTCACCTGAAGGGGTTAACATCTACACCTCCATCATATTCAGACCACCACTTCCACCACAGGACGCACACAAGTTCACCTTCCTTGCAGGTATATCAGTTGCAGAAACAGTGGAAAGATACATACCCGAAAGGCCTGCCCTCAAGTGGCCAAACGATATACTCGCAGGGGGAAGAAAACTCGGTGGAATACTCACAGAGCTTTCGTCAGAGGCAGACAGGATAAACTTTATCGTTGTGGGAATAGGGCTCAATGTTAATATGGACATAAAGGGACTGCCAGAGGAGATAAGGGATGTGGCCACATCCCTTAAGGAGATTGCAGGCAGAGACATTCCGAGGGCAGAGGTTACAGCAGGGCTTTATTACTCTCTGGAAAAATGGTATAAGAGATTCCTGAAAGATGGCTTCCAGGTGGTGCTTGAACGCTGGAAGGACTACTTTGGTTTTGAGGGAAGAAGGATAGTTGTAAAGGGCAGAGAGGTTGTTGAAGGAGTGTGCATGGGTGTAGACAGAGAGGGTGCCCTTGTGGTAACCCTTCCCTCAGGGCTTTCAACAAGGGTTGTTGCAGGAGACCTTGAGGTTGCAGATTAAAAGACGATGATACTCACAGTGGATATAGGCAATACCACCACGGTTGCAGGTATATTCGATGCGGAAAGGCTCTGTGCCCACTGGCGTCTCTACAGCGAAAGGGATAGAACCAGCGATGAATACGGGCTGACACTGAAGGGGCTTATTCTCAACAGCTCCATTGAGCCCGGCTCCATAAAGGGTGCCATAATATCGTGCGTGGTGCCATCCCTCAGAGAGGTATTCCTCTGTGCCATAAGTGAGTTTCTGGGGGTAAGCCCCCTTGTTGTGGAGCCAGGTATAAAAACAGGCATATCCATAGCAGTGGATGACCCAAGGGAGGTTGGAGCAGACAGAATAGTCAACGCGGTGGCAGGCTATCACCTCTACGGGGGTAACATAATAATAGTGGACTTTGGCACCGCAATAACATTTGACTACATAACCGCAAGGGGTGAATACCGTGGTGGGGTTATAGCCCCAGGGATAGGCATATCTGCGGATGCCCTCTTTGAAAGGGCATCCAGGCTTCCACGGGTGGATGTATCAAGGCCAAAGACAGTGGTGGGAAAGAACACCGTGGAGTGTTTAAGGGCTGGCATATTTTACGGATTCGTTGGCCTTGTGGAGGGTATTATAGAACGGATGAAAAGAGAGCTTCGCACATCCCCACGGGTGATAGCAACAGGGGGCTATGCCAGGGGCATGGCAGAAGAGATAAAGGCAATAGAAGAGGTTGATGAGTTCCTGGTACTGAGGGGACTCAGGATACTCTATGAGGTGAACAGTAGATGACAGAAGACCCACAGGAGTTTTTCAAGGAGGGCCTTAAGTTCCTCAAAAACGATGACCTCGAAGAGGCTGCAAAGGCCTTTGAAAAGGCATATAACCTTGACAGGGATAACCCCGCTTATATGTCTTACTACGGGATGTGTGCAGCACTTAAGTGGGGCAAGATAGGGCTCGGGCTTGAGCTCTGCACAAAGGCCATAAAAAAGGAGTTCTTCAAGGCAGAGTACTACCTGAACCTGGGCAAGGTCTACCTTGCAGCAGACAACAAAAAAGGTGCCATCACAGCCTTCAAAAAGGGGCTCAGATTTGACCCGAATAACGAAGAGCTCAACGAGATGATGATTCAGCTGGGTATAAGAAAAAGACCCATAATACCTTTCCTTAAGAGGTCAAACCCCATTAACAAGTATCTGGGCATATTCTTCAGGCGAACACTGCCAAACCTTTTCAGAAAGAAGCGTCCACCAAAAGATTGAAACAAAAATAAGGAGGTGAGGCTACACGAGAAAAAACAGCAAGCAGAGAGGAAAAGGGTTACAGTATTAACCACCCCTTTTTGTCCCTGTCTGAGCGTTTGTGGCACGGGGTAAAAAGCGGGGTATCCAGAAGGGAGGTGTCAGATGGATATCCCCATAGAGAAAAAAAGAAACATCCTCCTTACCTCACACAATGGCTCTGGTAAGACCACACTTGCAGAGAGCATATTATTTAACGCAGGTATGACAGATAAGAGGGGAAGTGTGGATGATGAGAGCTCGGTTCTCGATAACACCCCCGAGGAGAAAAAAAGAAGGATGACCCTTTCAGCATCGCTTCATCATTACAGATGGGACGGATTCCATGTAAACATAATAGACACCCCTGGCTACTCCAACTTCTTTCATGAGGCCATAGGGGCAATGGATGTGGTGGAAGGTGCAGTGGTGGTGGTGAGCTCTGCAGGAGGAATAAAGGTCGGCACAGAGAGGGCATGGGAATATACAGAAAAGAAGGGGCTTAAAAGGATGGTATTCTTAAACAAGATGGACCACGAAAGGGCCGAGTTTGATGTGCGCCTTAAAGAGGCAGAGGAGGTCTTCGGAAAGAAGATGTTGCCCCTTACCATTCCTGCAGGAGAAAGGGATGGTTTCAGAGGTGTGGTGGAGCTTCTCACCATGAAGGCTTTTATCTACGATGACGATGGCTCCGGAAAGTTCAAAAAGACAGATTGCCCCGAAGAGCTTAAAGACCATGCCCTTGAAAGAAGGGAGGCACTCATAGAGGCGGTGGTGGAGGCAGACGATACACTCACAGAACGCTACCTTGAGGGTGAGGAACTCACGGTGGATGAGCTCACAAGGGCCTTAAGGAGTGCGGTCTTAAACGATATGTTCGTGCCCGTTATGTGTGGCTCTGCACTTAAGAATGTGGGTGTGAACCTTCTTATGGATGCTGTAAACCTCTACATGCCCTCACCACTTGACAGAGAGGTCTTTGGAACGGATGTATCAGGAGAACCCATAGGGTTTGAGACACAGCAGGATGATACCCAGTTTATAGCATTCGTATTCAAGACCCTTATAGAGCCCTTTGCAGGAAGGCTTTCGTTCTTAAGGGTGTACTCCGGCAGTGTGAGCCCTGATAGCACGGTTTTAAATACCACAAGGGATGTCAAGGAAAAACTGAGCCATCTGTATATGGTAGAGGGTGGCAGAACCAGAGAGGTTGGGTCCGCATCTGCGGGAGACATCGTGGCAACAGCCAAACTCAAGGACACCCACACTGGAGACACACTTGTTGCGGGCAACAGAAAGGTTGTATTTGCCCCTCCAGAACGCATACCAGCAGTGCTATCCTATGCGGTAACACCAAAGACAAAGGGCGACGAGGAGAAGCTTCATTCTGCGATGGAGAAACTCATGGAGGAAGACCCTGGTGTGGAGTTCCGCAGGGACGATGAGACCAAGGAGTTTCTCATATCAGGCTACGGGCAGGCACACCTTGAGGTGATAGTTGAACGGCTCAAGAGAAAATACGGCTGTGAGGTGGAACTGCAGAGACCCAAGATACCCTACAAGGAGACCATACGCTCCACCGCAAAGGCACAGGGCAAGTACAAAAAGCAGTCAGGCGGAAGAGGCCAGTACGGAGACACCTGGCTTGAGCTCTCTCCACTGCCCAGGGGTGCTGGATTTGAGTTTGTGGACAACATAGTGGGTGGTGTTATACCACGCCAGTACATACCCGCGGTGGAAAAGGGTGTAAGGGAGGCCATGCAGTCAGGCGTGGTCGCAGGCTACCCTGTGGTGGATGTAAAAGTAAGGCTTTACGATGGCTCACACCACAGCGTGGACTCCTCTGATATGGCATTCAAGATAGCAGCATCCATGGGGTTTAAAAAGGCGATGGAGGCTGCAGACCCGGTTCTGCTTGAGCCCATAATGAAGATGGAGATAGTTGTGCCAGAAGAGAATATGGGTGATATAATGGGAGATATAAACGCAAGAAGGGGCAGAATCCAGGGTGTGGAATCCAGAAGGGCAGGCTACACCACTGTGAAGGCACTTGTGCCCATGGCAGAGATAATAGACTATGCGAGTGACCTGAAGGGTATGACCGCTGACAAGGGCACATTCACCATGACATTCTCACACTATCAGGAGGTGCCACCACACATAGCGGAAAAGGTGAAGTCCGCAGTCTCAAAGGAAAGGTAGATGAAGGTCTCAAAAAGGGTATATGCCCTCGTCGGGCCACAGGCTACAAGGGAGGTAAGACTCAGGACAGCAGGAGGGCTTGAAGAACTCTCACCTGCGGAAAGGCTCACCTCTCTTTTCATACTCTCCTACGATAAGGACGAAGAGATAAAACGCACCGCAAGGGAGAACTTCGTGGGGTTCCCACGCCGTGAGCTCCTTAAGGCACTCATGGAGCCAGTTGAACCCGTGATACTCAAAAAACTCACTCATATACACAGCAAGGAAGAGGCAATACTCAAACTCATACTTATGAACCCCTCTGCAACAGAAGAGGTGTTCAGAGAGGTTGCAGGGGTTGCCCCTGAGGGATTCCTGGAAGAGCTCAAAAAAGAAAAGGGCCTTATGGAACAGAACCCCCGCTTGAAGGAGTTCCTTGGAGAAAGTCCCCCAGAGAAGGAAAATATAAAAAGGGTTACCCCTGAACCTGAAAAGAGAGAGGACACCTCCGCAGACTCCATACAACAGCAGATATCCCGCATGACAGTTGCAGAGAAGATAAAGCTTGCCCTTACAGGTGGCAAGGAGGCAAGGGAGGTGCTCATAAAGGACTCAAACAAGATGGTATCCATGAGTGTGCTCAAAAACCCCAGGATAACCGAGGATGAGGTGATAAAACTTACCGCATCAAAGTCCACATCGGATGAACTCTTGCGAGAGGTGGCACGCAACAGGGAGTGGCTGAAAAACTACAGGATAAAGTACAACCTTGTTACCAATCCCAAGACACCACTCCACATATCAATAAGACTTATGAGTCACCTTTTTGAAAAGGACCTTCAGCAGATTGCAAGGAGCAAGAACATACCAAGTGCACTCGCAGTGGCTGCAAGAAAGGTGCTGGAGGGCAAACAGAGGCACTGATGCCCCTTGGCGTGCATGCATCCATAAAAGAGGGGTTTGCAGGAGCCCTCAAGGAGGCAATAAAACTCGGTTGTGAGTGCGTGCAGTTCTTCTCGCACAACCCCAGAGGCTGGAGGATGAAAAGACCCGAAAAAGAAGAGATAGAGAAATACCACAGTATAAGAAAACACACAGCCCTTGACCCCGTGGCCATACACTGCTCCTATCTTGTAAACATAGCGTCACCGGATGCCACCCTCTACGAAAGGTCCATAACCCTTCTCTGTAAGGAGGTGGAGATGGCCAGGACCCTCGGTGCCAGCTACCTGGTACTGCACCCTGGAAGCTCTGGCAGAGAGGGAAAGAAAATGGGCATAAAGAGGGCTGTTGACGCAATAAAGAGGGTTAGAAAAAAGATGGGTATGGATGTAACAATACTCATAGAGAATACCGCAGGTTCGGGCACACAGATTGGCAGAACCCTTGAGGATGTGGCCCTTATGGTTGAGCTCACACACAACCACAACACGGGGTTCTGCTTTGATACAGCCCATGGATTCAGTGCAGGCTACAGCATGAAGAACGCAGAAGAGGTGGCAGGGCTTTCAGAGCTTATGGAAAGAACAGGGCTTGCAAGAGCACTGAGGCTCATACACCTTAACGATTCAAAGGCAGAGTGCGGTAGCCTTGCAGACCGCCACGAGCACATAGGCACAGGAAAAATAGGCCCTGAGGGCATAAGGGCAATACTCAACGCCCCGCTCTTTAAAGACATACCCTTTATACTCGAGACGCCAAGAAAACATGGCTTAAGGGACGATGTTATGAACCTTAACAGGGCAAAGGAGATGATAGAGAGATGAGGGTAATCATAATAGGTGCAGGTGTGGTGGGATACACCATAGCGGAGAAGTTCTCCAGGGAGGGGCAGGATATAATCCTCATAGAGAAGGATGAAAAACGCATAAAGGAGGTAAAAGAGAGCCTTGATGTGCGAATAATCCACGGCAGTGGCTCAAGCCCCCAGGTTCTCATGGAAGCAGGCATAGAAAAGGCAGACATGGTCATAGCAGTGACAGACAGCGACGAGGTGAACATGATAGCCTGCCTTATAGCTGACACACAGTCAAAGGTGCCAAAAAAGATAGCCCGCATAAGAAACCCCGATTACCTGGAATACACCAGGATATTCGAGAAGGACTCCCTGGACCTTGACCTCATAATAAACCCCGAGAAGGTTGCAGCCGAAAGGATACTCAAGATAATAGAGGTGCCGGGTGCCATAGATGTGATGGACTTTATGGAGGGCAGGCTCAAACTTGTTGGATGCAGGCTTGACAGTGGCTCTGGCCTTGTGGGTAAGAAGATAAACGATATAAGGGAGCTCTATACAGATGTGGACCTCATAATAGCGTCCATATACCGCGGGGATGAGACCATACTGCCTTCAGGCAATACGGTGCTCAGGCCAGCAGATATAGTGTTTGCCCTCACCCCGCCTGATACCGCAACAAGGCTTGTGGCACTCTTCCGCAGGGGCGAGGAACTGCCAACCAACAGGTGTATAATAGTGGGTGGTGGAGATGTGGGATATTATCTTGCAAGACCCATGGAGGAACTGGGCTACCAGGTGAAGATCATAGAGAAGAACGAAGAAAGGTGTAACTTCCTTGCAGAAAAACTCGATAGAACCATAGTGATAGCAGGCGATGGAACAGATAGAGAGCTTCTCAAGGAAGAGAACATACAGGAAACAGACACCCTTGTTGCGGTAACAGACGATGAGGAGGCAAACATACTCACCTCGCTTCTTGCAAAGAGACTGGGTGCAAAAAGGGCAATAGCCCTTATAGACAAGCCCGAGTATCTATCAATGGTCTCCACCATAGGGATAGATGTGGCGGTCTCTCCAAGGCTTGCATCCGTAAGCGACATACTGCAGTTTGTAAGAAGGGGCAAGGTGGTCTCTGTTAAGACCCTCATGGGTGGAAGGGTGGAGGCCATAGAGACCATAGCACTTAAGACCTCTGACATAGTGGACAGACCCATAAAGGAGCTTAAACTGCCTGCTGGTGCGGTCATAGGTGCCATAGAGCGTGAGGAAAGGGTCATGCTTCCAGATGGAGATACGGTCATACGCCACGGAGACAGGGTGCTCATATTCACCCACAGAAAGATAGTGCCAAAGGTGGAAAAGATACTCATGGTAAAGCCCGAGTACTTCTGAGATGTGCCCATGATAAGGCTTGCGGTTGCAATGCGTATAGCAGGGATGATAAACATCATCCTTGCGGTGGCCATGATTCTGCCCCTCTTTGTGGCCCTCATATACAGGGAGGCAGACATACAGCCCTTTCTTATATCTCTTCTCATTACTGGAGGTAGCGGTGTTGTGCTCTTTCTTGCAACAAGCAGGGTGAACATGGATGTGAGCCACAGGGAGGGCTTCATAGTGGTTGCAATATCCTGGATAAATGCGGTATTTTTCAGCTCCATGCCCTATCTGCTCTCAGGGGTGGTTCCATCTGTGGTGGATGCCCTGTTTGAGGCAACCTCTGGAATCACCACAACAGGGGCGACCATATTCAAAGACATAGAGGCCCTTCCCTACGGGCTTCTTGTATGGCGCTCTGTCACACACTGGCTTGGTGGAATGGGCATAGTGGTGCTGAGTGTTGCGGTAATGCCATTCCTGGGTGTTGGTGGCATGCAACTCTACAAGGCAGAGGCTTCAAGTATCTCTGGTGAAAAGTTTGTGCCCAGGATACAGGAGATGGCAAAGATACTGGTAATGGTGTATCTGTTTCTTTCCTTCTTCATGATGACCATGCTCCTTATCTCAGGGATGCCCCTTTTTGATGCTTTCATACACACTGTGGGTGGCATATCCACAGGGGGTTTTTCCATAAAGAATGCAAGCCTTGGAGCATACAACAACATAAACGCAGAGTGGGTGATAATAATATTCATGATACTCGGGGCAACCAACTTTGCCCTCCACTATGACTTCTACAGGATGGGTGTGAAGGCCTATGTGAAAAACGAGGAGTTCAGGTTTTACATATTCATCATAGTGGTTGCAACGGTTTTTGTTACCCTAAATCTGTGGGTAGAGTATTATGACAGCCTTGCCCAGGCATTCAGGTATGCGTTCTTCCAGGTGGTCTCCATTACGACCACCACGGGTTACACCACCGCTGACTTCAGCCTCTGGCCGTTTTTCTCCCAGCTTGCCCTTCTTGTGCTCATGTTCATAGGTGGGTCTGCGGGCTCAACCACAGGTGCGATAAAGTGTGTAAGGGTGCTGGTACTGCTCAAGCTTCTCTACAGGGAGGTCTACAGGCTCATACATCCACACGCGGTAACCCCTGTGAAGCTTAACGGAAAGGTGATTCCTCCTGAGATACTGCGCAGTGTGGCGGGGTTTACATTTCTCTTTTTTATGGTCTTTGTGCTCTCTGCGGGACTGCTTACAATCCTGGGGCTTGACCTTGTAACATCCATATCCACCTCTGCAGCAACCCTTGGAAATGTGGGGCCTGCCCTCGGTATGGCAGGCCCTGTGGTGGGCTATGCAGAGATGCCAGAGCTGGCAAAGTGGATACTCATACTGAACATGATACTCGGAAGGCTTGAGATATACACCCTTGTTATACTGCTCTTTCCAGCTTTCTGGAGGGGATAAAAAACTTAAAGGAGGTTTTTGAAGCATGTATGACCTTGTGATAATTGGTGGAGGCCCTGCAGGGCTTACCGCGGGCATATACGCCCAGCGGGCAAGGCTGAAAACAGTGCTTTTCGAACGAGAGATGGTGGGCGGACAGATAGCACTGAGCGATGTTATAGAGAACTACCCCGGGTTTCCCTCAATAAGCGGGATGGAGCTCATGCAGAAGTTCGAAGAACACGCACGCAAGTTTGGCCTTGAGATAGTAATGGCAGAGGTAAAGGATGTGGTCTTTCAGGATGAGCTAAAGATAGTTA
>JALUQR010000072.1 GCA_027017505.1 bacterium | reverse complement strand
TCTCCTTGCTGGAGCATGAGCCACATCCCCTCCACATACTCTGCGGCATAGCCCCAGTCCCTCTTTGCCTCGAGGTTTCCGAGAACCACCCTGTCCTGAAGCCCCCTCCTGATACGCGCCACAGAGTAGGTTATCTTTCTTGTTACAAACTCGAGACCCCTGAGGGGGGACTCATGGTTGAAAAGGATTCCCGAGCAGGCAAACATCCCGTAGGACTCACGGTAG
The DNA here is from genome assembly GCA_027017505.1 of bacterium. GTDB lineage: Bacteria > Desulfobacterota > GWC2-55-46 > GWC2-55-46 > DRQE01 > DRQE01. The sequence goes on along the minus strand of JALUQR010000072.1, from coordinate 4,813 downwards.
TTGACGGTCATCCAGTGGGCGAAGAGTTTTGCCACCCCGTAAGGACTGCGAGGATAGAAGGGGGTCCTCTCAGTCTGTGGTATCTCCTGAACCTTTCCGTATAGCTCACTTGTGGATGCCTGGTAGAACCTTGTATCGGGCTTTACGGTCCTTATTGCCTCGAGTAGCCTTAAAACACCCATGGCATCAACCTCGGAGGTAAGAATGGGCTGTTCAAAAGACACACCAACGAAACTCTGTGCAGCAAGGTTGTAGAGCTCATCGGGTCCTATCCTCTCTATGGTGCGTATTATGTTCGTGAGCTCAAGTAGGTCCATGTAGACTATCTCCACATCCCCCTCTATGCCCAGCTCTCTCAGGCGCCAGTTATCCGAGGTCGCACTTCTACGGTCTGCCCCAAAGACTGTGTAGCCCTTCTCAAGAAGCAATTTTGCAAGGTATGCACCGTCCTGACCACGAATGCCCGTGATGAGTGCGGTCTTTGACATCTTGTCCTCCTTTAATGGTTATATATATCAATTCGTCTTGTCGCTTATCACACACAGGACATGGAGGTCATTTTGATAATAGGTTACAAGCTCAATGTGGAAGCCTCCTTTTTCCAGTATTCTCCTCCACTCTTCCTTTGTCATGAGTCTTTCGTCTCCAAAGTCCTTTTTGTGCCAGTTACAAGACGGAACTGAAAACACAACATACTCTGCAACGAAGAGTTGTGCCTTAAGCATCTTTTTTATCCCTTCATCATCAAAGTGTTCCATAGTGCCTTGGGAAAACGCCACATCAAACAGTTTGGGTCTGAAGAAACGGGGCATATCCAAAGCGTCCACACATATGAATCTGGCATTGCCATTAAACTGTTTATTGGCGTCCATAGCCTTCTTCACGATCATGGGTTCGTTATCAATACCAGTAACATCAAAAGACTTCTGCGAAAAGTATATGGACATGGTTGCTGTTCCTATACCGATTTCAGCAAGCCTTTTTCTTCTTAATCTTTGTGAAAGTTTAATGATGTGATCCACAAAGAACTTATGATGTTCTATGTTGGCATCCATGAATTCTTTTGTTACATCTGTGGAATAGAACCTTGTCCAGGATGCATCCCTTTCATCCTTTATCTCGTTCTGGGTTGATGTTTCAGCACTCCTGGTGCCCTGAAGGATTACCGATAACTTACGCTTGCCCCAGACTGCAAGAGGCCCTATCAGGGGTATCCCTTTTATGATGCCCTTAATATCCATCCCGTGCAATCATCCTTTTATCTGTTGATTCCATCTCCTGTTCTTGTTTCTTTATAGCGTATATCCTCAAGGCCTTCTTCATAAGTGTTGTAACAGATTCGTCCCAGCTTATCCACCTTCTTCGCTCGGGCCTCCTTGTGGATACCTTCTTGAGTGCGGATATAAGTGAGTCCACAGAATTGAGGGAGAAATAGACAGGATAATCTCCGCCTATCTCTCTGAACACAGGAATGTCACTTGCAACAACTGGTATGCCCCTTTCCATCGCCTCAACGAGTGGTAGCCCGAAGCCCTCAACCCGTGACGCAAAGATAAGGGCGGTGGAGTGTTCGTAGCAGTAGAGGAGCTCGTCGTCGTTTATGTCGTGGAATGCGAAGAGCCTTGAATTAAGGTAAGGACTGTTCCTGATGCGCTCTACAATATCAGCACACCTCCAGCCAACCCTGCCCACTATAAGAAGCCTTGCCTCAGAGCCCTGTGCCCACATCTTCTCAAAGGCGGTGAGCACAAAATCATAACCCTTCCTTGGTTCAATACTTCCAACCATAAGATACACCTTCTCCTTTCCCCATAGTTCGGGGGGCCAGTTGCGGATCTGCCCTGTTTTTCTTATCTCGTTCTCAAAATTTGCTCCCAGATAGAAGTAATCAACTATCAGGGCCTTCCTGGACAGTACCGGCTTCCTGTATATGTAATCTCTTACCTCATCCCTTACAGTTTTTGATATTCCTATAACTCCATCACTTGTAAGCAACATTCTGTCTACAGCGATGCTGAAGGTACGAACATAATTTTCATCGCAGTATTGTGGGTACGAAATGGGTATGAGGTCGTATATCACGGTAACAGTAAATACCCCACGATGTGCCAACTCTCTTAGGTAGTCGGTAATATTATACGACCAGAAGGCATCAGGGGCAAGGAGCATATCCCCCCTTGAGATTCCAACAGGCCTGTAGAGCAGAAGAAGGGGCAGGTTTATAAGAAACATCACCTTTTTGCCCACCTCTTTTGCAAGGCCCCGTGCACTGCTATAGAAGGTCTTAAGCAGACTCTTCACCCTTCCTTCGGGAAGCAGAGACGCCACCAGTCCCACAACATAAGCTGCAACCAGCCCTGCACGATGAAACAGAGCCCTTGCAAACCTGTAGAGCTTCTGTTTTGTGCGGTAGAGTCTGCTAATCCTCTGAAAGTTGGTTACCCCCCATGCACTGCCAAAGGCAAACACCACGGGAACACACCTTATACCGAAGGTCTCCTCAAGATACTTTGCCCTGTTCACCATGTTTCTTACCACCCGCTGTATTCCCGTGTTTAATCCCCTGAAGAAGGTATCAGTACAGTCTATGTAAATGGTGCGGGGTCTGTGCCGTGGGGCCGTATTGGAGGCATCCTCTACCTCCACAACCCGTTCTTTAAGGTCTTTCATTGGTGTGTCTCCGGTTGTTTTTTTATCATGAGCTTAAGTAGCTTGATATAACCCTTTCAGGCTCTCCCTCCATCTTTATCTTGTGGTCCTCAATCCATATCACCCTGTCACATATCCTCTTTACATCCTCCATTGCGTGGGATACGAAGACCATCGTAACGCCCTTCTTTTTTAGCTCCATCATCCTTTCAAGGCATTTTTTCTGGAAGTCCTTGTCCCCCACTGCCAGAACCTCGTCTATGAGGAGTATCTCGGGGTCAAGAGATATTACCACGCTGAAGGCAAGCCTTGCAAGCATACCGCTGGAATAGGTCTTTATGGGCTGGTCTATGAATTCACCCAGTTCTGAGAACTCTACGATTTCATCGAGCCTTTCCTCGGCCACCTTTTTGAGGCACCCCAGAAGCACGCCATTTAGCACTATGTTTTCCCTGCCAGTAAGCTCGTGGTGAAATCCTGCACCGAGCTCGAGTATCGGGGTAACTCTTTTTTTTACCACCACCCTTCCAGAGGATGGCTTCAACACACCTGCTATAAGCCCAAGTATGGTGCTCTTGCCCGTGCCATTTCTGCCTATTATACCCAGGGTCTCTCCATTTCTGACCTCAAAAGATATACTATGGAATACTTCATAACTGGCACGCTTGAAAGACCTTATCGCTCCTGGAAGATTTAAGATAAAATTCTTGAATCCTATAAGATGGTGGTAAACAGGATAACTCTTGTTAACATTATCAAGGACGATAACAGGCTCACTCATAAGACCTCAGCAAACCTCCAGTTTAATTTCCTGAATACAGCATAACCCGCAACAAAAGAAAGCACACTGTAAAAAAGGCTCATCGTTAACATCCAGCCATCAAGACTGCCTTCGAGAAAGAGGTTCCTCCAGCTTATCATGAGAGGGGCAAGTGGATTGAGGTCCAGCAAATACCTGTATCTCTCTGGCACCATTGTCTCTGGATAGATGATTGGTGTGCAGTAAAATAGCAGTGTGATGACAATACCGGTCAATCTCTCAAGGTCTCTGAAGAATACATTGACGGAAGATACCATAAGCGCTATACCGTAAGTCATGGTAAATTGCAAAAAGAGCAATATCGGTAATCCGTAGAGCCAGCTTATAAATGGCCTCTTGTCATAGACGAAAAGAAAGGTTGTTATCACAAGTACAGCAAAGATAAAGTGTATCATATCCTGCAAGACCATGGAAAACGGCAGGGTGTCCCGTGGAAAATTTACCTTCTTTATAATACTTACATTACTAATGAATAATGTTGGTGAAAATGTTACCGAATTGGAAAACCACTGCCAGGGGAAAAGGCCGGCTATAAGGAATAATGCGTAATCCTCCATCTGTATCCTCATTACCACCTTAAATGCCAGAAAGAACACAAGGGCAAAGGCAAGTGGATGGAGAATTGACCAGAGATAGCCCAGAAAGCTGCTCTTGTAGCGGACCTTCAACTCCTTATGCGTAAGGATGGTAATCAGGTCGAAGTAATACCTTGTCCCTTTACTGTTCAACACTTTTCTCAAGCCCTGTTTTTATACCTACTTTGCTGGTGCAAGTATCATAGCCGAAATTGTCAAGAACTACAAAGGTGTCCGAGTTTCATATTTTATCCTGATATGTTCTGTCTGGCAATCCAAAATTCACACGACACCAAGCCAATCCATAAATGTCCTGTGTCTATTGTCTGGTGGGGGGTCTTTCCGGGGGGGTAGCCTTTCGGCAAAGGCTCTGTGTGCGCCGTTTGGCCTCACCCCATATGCGGCGATTCGGTGTCCTGTCCCTGCCTTATGCATGATGCAGGTCTCCTCATCTTCCCTTGCAGCCCTTGCATCCCTCCTTCAGTATCTTATATATCACATATTCTTTCCCGCCATCGGCGGGGAAGGACTTTATCCTCTTTAAGTATCTTCTTTCTTCCCTGTCGAAGTCGGGTATGAGTCTTCCGAGCTTGTGTGGATAACCTGCAAGATACTGTGCACCATGACGCCTGCCGTATTCTGTTATGCGCCCGAGTTTCCAGCCCTTCTTGTTCCATATATCTATAAAATTCGCATCGGCGTAATAGACAACTATGGGTTTTCTGGACAGTATGCTGCTATTTCTGCCCAGGTTCTCCAGTATCCACTT
>JALUQR010000071.1 GCA_027017505.1 bacterium | reverse complement strand
AGGGATTGGTGGTAGAGCCGAGCTGGTCCACATTGTGCACGGGATGACCACTGCCAAGCACCCCGTAGGTGCCCTCAAGCTTGGCTATCTGGGTCCTTATATCCAGTGCCTGTGAAAGTCCACCCTCCGAGGTGGAACGATGACAGTTCTCACACAGGGCCTCCTCCCAGGCTATAAGCTGGCGGGGTATGAGATAGTCCACAGACACATCAGGGTTGTTTGCAGAAAGGTGCTTCGTTGCGGGCACAGCCCAGGTGTCGTACTCATTGCCAGGGGTCTCGAGTATACCGTGGGGGGTGTGACAGTTGAGACAGTGTCCAGGGGTTATGGTGTTTGTTCTGTCGGTCCTTGGCCAGGGCTGACCAGCCCCGTAGCCAGGGTTCTTCATGGTGGTGTTTGTGTAATGGCCTGTCTGCTCGTAACGGGCCTTGCCCTGGTAGAAACTGTACCTTCCATAACCCAGGGGACTGCCAGAACCACCTATGTTTGAAAAATACTCGTGACAGAACCAGCATGCATTGGGATTCGGGTCAGAAAGCACAAGATAGGGGTCTGGCCCACCACCTGTGTCTCCATCTGCACTGGAGTTTGGAGGAGGCTCTGAACCACCGAAACTTGCGTGTGGCTCGTGACAGTGGGTGCACTCACCACCCCTGTACTTGCCACCCTCCACGGTCGCATCGTTATAGTAGTTTGTGAATGCAGGGTTTACAGACCTGTCAACCCCTGGGCCGTTTCCTGCATCGTATGGAGGAGAACCATCGGTCGTGCCACCACCGTGCTTTGTAAACTGAAAGGCACCGTTGGTGGCATAAACCACCACAGGAAGAAAAAGAAGGAGAAGTATGATTCTTCTAAAGAACCCATTCATTACCACTACTTAATAACATAAACAGCTATTTAATACAATAATAAGTGGCTTTAATCTTTCAATACCCGTCCAACAGGGTAATCACGGGATATGCCCTTAAGTTCTGATAAGGGCTGAATTTTACTCTTGAAACTCTTCTGTTATTGTGATAGAAAAGTTATCTTAATATCACACACCCCTTTCTGTAAGGGAAGCGGGGGTGTCTCTTTCCTTGAGGAGGGGGATTCTGCTTCCCGGGGGTGGAGGAATAACCAAACACAAGGAGGTATTATGGGATATCTTACAATGAAACAGTTGCTCGAGGCAGGGGTTCACTTTGGCCATCAGACAAGGCGGTGGAATCCCAAGATGAAGCCCTATATCTTCGGGGCGAGAAACGGCATATACATCATTGACCTACAGCAGACTGTAAAGATGTTCAAGGTTGCCTATGATTTCATACGCGATGTTACCGCAAGGGGTGAGAAGATACTCTTTGTGGGCACAAAAAAACAGGCCCAGAACGCCATAGAGCAGGCTGCAAAGCGCTGTGGTATGGACTATGTGAACCATCGCTGGATAGGAGGGCTTCTTACAAACTTTTCCACAATAAGAAGAAGCATAGAGAGGCTCAAGGAACTTGAGGAGATAAAGGAGAAGGGCAACCCTGAAAAACTCTCAAAAAAGGAGCTTACAAGGCTTGAGAAAGAGCGTGTAAGGCTTGAGAAGAACTTCGGCGGGGTGAGAAACATGGAGGAGCTTCCAGGGGCACTCTTCGTGGTGGACTCAAAAAAGGAGAACATTGCCATAAGGGAGGCCAGAAAGCTGGGTATACCTGTTGTTGCCATCGTGGACACCAACTGTGATCCCGATGAGGTTGACTATGTGATACCAGGTAACGACGATGCCATAAGGGCGATAGACCTCTTCTCAAACGCTGTTGCAGATGCCTGCCTTGAGGGCAGGGCCATATACGAGGAAACCCTCGCGGTAGAAAGCAGGGAGGAAGAACCCCAGGAGGAACAGACACAGCAAGAGCCCGCAGAGGACCTGCAGGAAGAGACCCCAGAGGAAGTGGAACAGACCACATAAAACGGCTCAAAAGAAGAGCCCTGTCCACATAAACACTCTTTCAGGGAGGTAAAAGGCCAGTATGGAAATAGCGGTTGAAAAGGTAAAGGAACTGAGGGAGAAGACCGGTGCAGGAATACTTGACTGTAAAAAGGCACTCAGAGAGTGCGGGGGAGACATAGAGAAGGCAATAACATATCTCAGGGAAAAGGGCATTGCATCTGCACAGAAAAAGGCAGGCAGGACAACCAAGGAGGGGCTCATTTCAGCATACATACACCATGGTGGAAAGATAGGAGTGCTCGTTGAGATAAACTGCGAGACAGATTTTGTGGCAAAAACCCGGGACTTTCAGAACCTCGTGCACGATGTTGCCATGCACATAGCTGCCATGAGCCCCCAGTATGTAAGAAGAGAGGATATTCCCCAGGATGTGGTCGAAAGGGAAAGGGAGATTCTCAGAAAACAGGCAGAATCCTCTGGAAAACCAGCACATGTGATAGATAAAATAGTGGAGGGAAGACTTGAAAAATTCTTCAAAGAGACATGCCTTATGGAGCAGGAGTTCGTAAAGAACCCTGATATAACCGTGGAGGAGCTTGTAAAACAGACGATTGCAAAGCTGGGTGAGAACATACAGATAAGAAGATTTGCCCGCTTCCGTGTGGGAGAGGAATAAACCACAAGGAGCACCCTAATTGCCTGAGGCCATACCGAGATACAGAAGAGTGATGCTCAAGCTTTCGGGCGAAGCCCTAATGGGCACAAAACCCTATGGTATAGATGCAGATGTAATAACAGACATAGCAGAGGAGATAAAAGATGCCCACCAGATGGGCGTTGAGGTTGCGGTTGTCATAGGTGGAGGCAACATATTCAGGGGTATCGAGGCAAGTGCAAAGGGTATGGACAGGGCAACCGCAGACTACATAGGGATGCTCGCAACGGTGCTAAATGCCCTGACCCTTCAGGATGCACTGGAAAAAAAGGGGGTGTATACCAGGGTGATATCAGCCATAGAGATGAAGGAACTCTGCGAGCCCTACATAAGAAGAAGGGCAATAAGACACCTTGAAAAAGGCAGGGTTGTAATATTTGCAGGAGGCACGGGCAACCCCTATTTCACAACCGATACAGCAGCGTCCCTCAGGGCAATGGAGATACACGCAGATGTGATACTGAAGGCAACAAAGGTGGATGGCATATACGATAAAGACCCTGTTAAAGACCCATCTGCAAAGAAGTACGATGAGCTCACATACCTGGATGTGCTGAGGATGGGGCTCAGGGTCATGGACGCAACCGCTGTAAGCCTGTGTATGGACAACAGGCTTCCCATAATAGTGTTCAGCATAAAAGAAAAGGGCAACATACTCAGGATACTAAGAGGTGAAAAGGTAGGAACCCTTGTAAAGGCGTAGGGTAAAGATGGAACTGAAAGAGCTCTTTAAGGAAACAAGAAAAAGGATGGACAAGGCACGGGCAGTACTCAGCGATGAGTTTGCAAAGCTCAGAACAGGCAGGGCATCTGCAGGGCTACTTGAGGGCATAAGGGTGGACTACTACGGCACACCCACCCCCATAAACCAGCTTGCAACCATAAACATACCCGAGCCAAGGCTCATAGTCATACAGCCCTGGGATACCTCCCAGATAGGGGCCATAGAGAAGGCAATACTGGCCTCAGACCTGGGGCTTACACCAACAAACGATGGAAAGGTGATACGCATATCCATACCACAGCTCACAGAGGAACGCAGAAAGGAGCTTGTAAAGGTTGCAAGAAAGTATGCGGAAGAGTGCAGGGTGGCTGTTAGAAACATAAGAAGGGATGCCAACGAGAGGCTTAAAAAACTTGAAAAGGAAAAACTCATCTCCCAGGACGAGCTCAAAAAGGCACAGCAGGAGATACAGAAGATAACAGACCAGGAGATAGAAGAGATAAACAGCCTTCTTGAAAAGAAGGAAAAAGAGATAATGGAGGTCTGAGAGAGGGGGTATTCCTTAAGGATGGAGACAGCAGAGAAGATACCGCTTCACATAGCCATAATAATGGATGGCAACGGCAGATGGGCTGAAAGAAGGGGTCTGCCGAGGATAGAGGGGCACAGAAGGGGTATAGAGACCGCAAAGGATATTGTGCTCACAGCAAGAAGACTCGGGGTGAGGTATCTCACCCTCTATACCTTCTCGCTTGAGAACTGGAACCGCCCGCCCGAAGAGGTGGATATGCTCATGAACCTTATGGAGATACACCTGAGAGAAGAGGCAGAAACCCTCATGAAAAACCAGATAAGACTGCAGGTTATAGGAAAAAGGGATAACCTTCCAGAGGGTGTAAGGCGTGTTATAGAGGAGACAGAAGAGCTCACAAAGGATAACTCCGCAATGATGCTACAGCTTGCCATAAGCTATGGTGGCAGACAGGAACTGGTGGACGCTGTAAGAGAGATTGCAGAGTGTGTGAAAAGGGGTGAGCTCAAACCCCGGGATATAGACGATAGGGTTGTGGAAAACCACCTCTACACACGGGGTGTGCCAGAGCCAGACCTGCTTATAAGAACCAGCGGAGAGAAGAGGATATCTAACTTCCTTCTCTGGCAGATAGCCTACACAGAGCTCTACATTACAGAGACCCTCTGGCCGGACTTCACAGAAGAAGACCTCTTACACGCCATAAAGGACTACCAGGCAAGGGAACGCAGGTTCGGCCTTACAAGACAGCAGGTTCTTGGTATAGTTGGATAGGATATTGAAAGCTTCTACTCTATCAGAGCAGGGCAGGGGGCTTAAGAGGATTCTGAGTGGTTTTTTTTTAGCCCCTCTGGTTGCTGTCATAGTCCTGTATGCCCCGCCCTTCTGGCTCGCGGTAACAGTGGCAATCATCATAGCCCTGGCCCTCAACGAGTATGTAAGCCTTACCGCCACCAGGGGCAGATTCTGGGTGCTTCCCGCAGGTATGCTCACACCATTTCTGTTTCTCCACGAGGGTTATGAACACCTTCTGGTCTTCACCATGGTGGTGGTGGTCTTTACCGCATCGGTGGTATCCATACTTGGTGGAAGGGATTTTTCCCCTGCCTTTACAGACACCGCAAAGGCTGTGTTCGGTATAATCTATGTGGGATTCACACTTTCCCATGTGGTGCTCTTTCCACCACTTCAGGACGGCAGGTTGCTACTTCTTACAGGGCTTCTTGTGATATGGGCAAACGATATATTTGCATACCTTACAGGACGCCTTGTGGGAAGACATAGTCTTTCGCCGAGGATAAGCCCACGAAAGACCATTGAGGGCGCAATAGGAGGGGTTGCAGGTGGTGTGGTGGTGGGTCTCGGTGTGGATGGCCTGCTGGATACAGGGCTATCTACAGCCGAGATGGCAGGCTCGGCAGTTGCCATGGGTGTGTTCGGCCTTGTTGGAGACCTGTTTGAATCAGTGATAAAAAGGTCAGCAGGGGTGAAGGACTCGGGCACAATAATACCAGGCCATGGAGGTATGCTTGACCGCATAGACAGTATGCTCTTCTCACTGCCTGTGTTCTACCACTACCTTACATGGAAGCTATGAGAAGGAAGGGCATTGCCATACTGGGTTCCACAGGCACACTGGGCAGGGCAACACTGGATGTGGTAAGAAGACACCCTGAAAGATTCAGGGTGGTCTCTCTCAGCTGTGGAAGAAACACCACACTGCTACTTAAACAGATAGAGGAGTTCAGACCCGCCTATGTTGCGGTGCTCTCAGAGGGACTTGCAGAAAGACTCAAGAGAGAACTTGAGGGTATGAAACACCCTCCACAGGTTGGCCACGGCAGAGAGGGGCTTAAAAGGGCGGTCTCTGTAAGAGGGGTGGACACCGTTGTTGTGTGTGTGGTTGGCGCAGAGGGGTTTCTGCCAACACTTGAGGCAATAAAGAGAAAAAAGACCATAGCCCTTGCAAACAAGGAGACCCTGGTTGTGGGTGGCTCGCTTGTGATGAAGGAGGCAAGGAAAAACCGCGTGAGAATTATACCCGTTGACAGCGAGCACTCCGCCATATACCAGCTACTAAGGGGTGAGAAAAAGAGGACTGTAAGAAGGCTCATACTTACCGCATCTGGTGGGCCGTTTTTCAGAACACCAGCTGAAAAACTGAAGGATGTGACCGTTGAGGAGGCACTGAAACATCCCGTCTGGAACATGGGAAGGCGCATAACCATAGACTCTGCAACCCTCATGAACAAGGGGTTCGAGGTAATAGAGGCAAGGTGGCTGTTCGGAATGGATGCAGATAAAATAGATGTGTGCATACATCCCCAGGGGGTGGTGCACTCCATGGTGGAGTTTGTGGATGGCTCCATGCTCTCGCAGATGGGATATTCGGATATGCGAATACCCATAGCCTATGCGCTGGGCTATCCTGAAAGGATAGAGTCAGGGGTTGAGGGATACAGACCAGAGGGCGTGACCCTTGAGTTCTTCCCCGTGGACAGAAAAAAATACCCCTGCCTTGAGCTTGCCTACCACAGCCTCACTCTTGGTGGAAGTGCACCAGCGGTTGTTAACGCCGCGGATGAAGTAGCAGTGGATATGTTCCTCAAGGGCATGATAAAATTTACAGAGATACCCCTTATAATAGAGAAGACCCTGTGCGAGCATATTCCCTGGAAGCTTCTTTCCACAGAGGATGTCCTTGAGGCAGACAGATGGGGTAGAAGGAAGGCAATGGAGGTTGCAAAAAGGTTATGACAACAGTAGTTTCGTTCATAATAGTTCTGGGCATACTCATCTTTATACACGAGCTCGGACACTTTCTTGTTGCAAAGTACTCTGGGGTGGGGGTTGAAAGGTTCTCACTTGGTTTTGGCCCCAGGCTTTTCGGCATAAAGGTGGGTGAGACAGACTACTGCATATCCCTCATACCCTTTGGTGGATATGTAAAGATGGTGGGTGAGGCACCTGATGAGGAGGTCTCTTCACAGCTGAAGCCAAAGTCCTTTACCCACAAGCCCCTGAGGGTGAGGACATCCATAGTTGCAAGCGGGCCTCTCATGAACATAGCCCTTGCACTCATACTCTTTCCGGTTCTCTTCATGATGGGCATAAAGGTGCCTTCTTATGTGGATGGTCCTCCTGTGGTGGGCTATGTGGAAGAGGGTGAGCCCGCAGAGAGGGCAGGCCTTAGGCCAGGAGACCTCATTGTGGCGGTTGACCACAAACCCATATCCACATGGGAGGAGCTTACAAAGTCCATAGCACTGAGCCCTGAAAAGAGTGTAACCCTTCTTGTAAGGCGCAACGGAAGGGAGTTTACAGCCTCTATAACACCCACCACATCAAGAGAGGGCATAGGGGTTGCAGGGCTGTATCCACCAATGAGACCTGTCATAGGCGGGGTAACACCTGGATTCCCAGCAGAGAGGGCAGGCCTTAGGCCAGGAGACCTCATTGTGGCAATTGATGGAAAGCCTGTCTTCCACTGGGTGGAACTGCAGAAGACCATAAAGAAAAGCCCTGAGGAAAGAACCCTTCTTATAGAAAGGGATGGCAGGCGGTTCAGCGTGAAGCTCAAGCCCAGGTACAACGAGGAGTTACAGATATATCTTATAGGGGTTACAAGGCTTGAGGAGTTTGTCACAAAGAGCTACGGGTTTTTTGAGTCCATCAGGATGGGGCTTGTAAAGGCCTGGGAGCTTACGGTGCTTCTGTTTGTGATAATAAAGGGGCTTGTAACAGGGGTTTACTCCATAAAGACCCTCGGTGGGCCCATAATGATAGCACAGGTTGCAGGCAGGGCAGCAGAAAGCGGGCTTGCGGACCTTATCTCCATAATAGCCTTCCTGAGCCTACAGCTGGGTATAATAAACCTTCTGCCCATACCCGTGCTCGATGGTGGCTATCTGTTGTTCTTTGCCATAGAATGGATACGGGGCAGACCCCTGAGTGAGCACTTTCTGAGTATCGCAAACCAGATAGGTATGGCACTTCTTCTGGCCCTTATGGTGTTCGTTACATGGAACGACCTTGTGCGCATCTTTACAAACTGACGCAATGAAGATACTCGCAATAGATACCTCCTCTGGCTCTGAAAGTGTTGCCCTCCTGGAGGATGACACACTTGTTGGAGAGTGGCTCTCCGTGGAGGTGGGCCTGCACTCACGCTACCTTGTGGGCAACATAAAGAGGTTTCTTGAGTCCATGAGGGTGAAACTCCAGGACATAGGGCTCTTTGCAGTTACCACAGGGCCCGGCTCATTTACAGGCCTGAGGGTGGGTATAAGCACTGTAAAGGGGCTTGCCTGGACGCTTAAAAGGCCCGTTGCAGGGGTGTCCACCCTTTCTGCCCTTGCAATGAATGTGCCCCCATCTGAAGAGATTATCTGCCCCGTTGTGGATGCAAAACAGAATGAGCTCTACACAGCACTTTTCAGATACCGTGGTGGAAGGCTTGAAAGACTCACAGAGGATGGAAATGTAAAAGTAGATGGGTTTAAAGAGTTCCTTAAAGAGAGGGGTGTGGAAAGGGTTATACTTCTTGGCGATGGCATAAGGGTGATAGAGGCAGATAGTGTGGGCACGGTACTGCCTGAAAGATTCTGGTATGTGAGGGCACACAATGTGGGGCTTCTTGCCTGGCAGAGGGGCACAGGGGAGAGTGCCCACAGGCTGGTGCCGAATTACATAAGAAAAAGCCATGCAGAGCTTAAAAAAGAAGGTGCCAGCCGTTGACAAAGGGGCAACCCATTGGTTAATATAAATTGTTAATCATCCTCTACGGGACATACTTTTTTTCTTGAACAAAACGGTGTTTTTAAAATCGCTGTGTATTATTTCTTTTTTAAACCAAAGGGGTGATGTATTATGCGTGACAAACTGGTGGAAAGGCTCATCAGGGAGGATGCAGAGTTCAGAAGGGCCTACAATGCACACCGTGAATACCAGCGGATGGTGGAGAAGATGGAGGAGAAGAAGTACCTTACACCAGAGGAGGAGGTGGAAAAAAAGAGGCTTAAGAAACTCAAACTCGCAATGAAGGACAAGATGGAAAGCATCATGTTAAAACACCTGAGGTAGCCACAGAACTATGAGGAGCACTCGCATAAAAAGGGGGCTTGAGAGAACCCCCCACAGGGCACTTCTGTATGCCACAGGTATTGCCCCCTCGGAGATGAAAAAACCCTTCATAGGGGTTGCATCAAGCTTTACAGACCTTATTCCCGGACACATCGGGATGCGTGACCTTGAACGATTCATAGAAAAGGGCATACATGCGGCAGGAGGGTATCCCTTTGTCTTCGGACTGCCAGGCATATGTGACGGCATAGCCATGGGGCATGTGGGCATGCATTACTCACTGCCCTCAAGGGAGCTCATCGCAGACATTGTAGAGAGCGTGGCACTGGCACATGCCCTTGATGGTCTGGTGCTTCTTACAAACTGCGATAAGATAACCCCTGGCATGCTCATGGCAGCCGCAAGGCTCGATATACCCACCATAGTGGTCACCGCAGGCCCCATGCTTACTGGCAGGTATCATGGCAGAAGGCTCTCGTTTATAAGAAACACCTTTGAGGCCATGGGAAGGTTCAGAAAGGGAGAGATAACAAAAGAAGAACTCAATGCATGCGAGCTTGAGGCCTGCCCTGGTGTGGGCAGTTGTCAGGGGCTTTACACCGCAAACACCATGAACTCCCTTACAGAGGCCATGGGCATGAGTCTGCCAGGCTGTGGCACAGCACCTGCTGTAACGAGTGAAAAACGAAGGATAGCCTTCGAAAGTGGCAGACAAATAGTGGAGCTTGTAAGAAGGAACATAACACCGAGAAGGATTATGACAAAAAGGGCGTTCGAGAACGCCATAACAGTGGACCTTGCCCTGGGAGGCTCCACCAACACGGTTCTGCATCTGCTTGCCATAGCAAACGAGGCAGGCGTGAGACTGCCACTTGAGACCTTCGACAGATTGAGCCGTACCACCCCCCACATAGCGTCCATAGAGCCCGTGGGCGAGCACTACATGGAGGACCTCCACTGGGCAGGGGGAGTAATGGCTGTCATGAAAAGACTTGGCGACAGGATAAAGAACAATCCCACGGTAAGTGGTAAGAGTATCAAAAGGCTTGTGGAGGAGGTGGACTACATAGACGATGAGGTCATAAGACCCCCAGACAGGCCATACCACACCGAGGGTGGCATAGCCGTGCTCAGGGGTAACATCGCACCCCTGGGATGTGTGGTGAAACAATCAGGTGTGAGCCAGCGTATGATGCGTTTTGAGGGCAGTGCCAGGGTGTTTGACTCAGAGGAGTCTGCCATGCGCTCCATTACCGGTGGAAAGGTCAAAAAGGGTGATGTTATAGTTATAAGATACGAGGGTCCAAAGGGTGGGCCTGGCATGCGAGAGATGCTCGCACCCACCGCAACTATAGTGGGCATGGGACTTTCAGAGGATGTGGCCCTCATAACAGATGGCAGGTTCTCGGGTGGCACAAGGGGGCCCTGCGTGGGACACATCTCTCCAGAGGCAATGGAGGGTGGCCCAATAGCCCTCGTGAAAGATGGAGACAGAATAGAGATAGACATACCCCGCAGAAGGATAGAACTCAAGGTGGAAGAAAGGGAGCTTAAAAGAAGACGCAGTGTGTGGAGACCCCCTTCCGCGAAGATAAAGAAGGGCTGGCTTTCAAGGTACGCAAGACTTGTAACATCTGCAAACACAGGTGCTGTTTTGAGGTAGCATATGGAAAAGACAGGTGCAGAGATATTCATACAGAGTCTCATAGACGAAGGGGTGGATACCATATTCGGCTATCCAGGTGGGGCGGTACTGCCCATATACGATGTGCTCTTTAAATTTAAGGGTCCACTCAGGCACATACTGGTGCGTCATGAGCAGGGTGCAGTCCACATGGCAGATGGCTATGCCCGTAGCACTGGCAGACCAGGTGTGGTGCTCGTTACCAGCGGGCCAGGCGCAACGAACACCGTTACTGGTATTGCAACCGCATACATGGATTCTGTTCCAGTGGTGGTCTTTACAGGACAGGTGCCCACAGCCCTTATAGGAAACGATGCCTTCCAGGAGGCAGACATCGTGGGCATCACACGGCCATGCACCAAACACAACTACCTTGTCAAGGACATAAAAGACCTTGCAAGAATCATAAAGGAGGCCTTCTACATTGCCAGAACAGGCAGACCAGGGCCAGTGCTTGTGGACCTTCCAAAGGATGTGCTGACCGCAAAGACAGAGTACATAAGGCCCGATAAGGTGGACCTGCCTGGCTACCAGCCCACCTACAGGGGACACAAGATGCAGATAAAGAGGGCTGTAAGCCTGATACTCGGCTCTGAAAGGCCTGTCATATATGCGGGTGGCGGGGTGATAAGTGCCAATGCATCTGCAGAGCTTAAAAGCTTTGCAAAAAAACTGAACATACCCGTTACCACAACCCTTATGGGCCTTGGTGGCTTTCCAGGCGATGACCCCCTGTTTATGGGCATGCTCGGCATGCACGGCACATACACAGCAAACATGGCGGTTACAAACACAGATTGCCTTATAGCCATAGGCTCAAGGTTTGACGACAGGGTTACAGGAAAGATTGATGAATTCGCACCATTTGCAAAGATAATCCACATAGACATAGACCCCACATCCATAAGCAAAAATGTGGTGGTGGATATACCCATAGTGGGTGATGTTAAAAGCGTGCTGAAGGACATGCTCGATTGCCTGCCCTCTGGCACAAGGCTTTCAGAATACAGGAGAAAGCTCAAGGGCTGGCACAAACAGATAAGGGAATGGATGAAGACCCATCCCCTTACAGTGGAACAGCCCAGGGGTGGGCGCATAAAGCCACAGTATGTGGTGGAACGGCTCTATGCGCTTACAGGTGGAGATGCCATAATAACCACCGAGGTGGGCCAGAACCAGATGTGGACAGCCCAGTTCTTCAGGTTCAACAAGCCCAGAACACTTCTCACATCAGGAGGGCTGGGCACCATGGGATACGGGTTTCCCGCAGCAATAGGTGCACAGGTGGCAAACCCCGGTAAACTGGTCATAGACATTGCAGGAGATGGCTCAATACAGATGAACATACAGGAGATGGCAACCGCTGTGCAGTACAAACTGCCCGTGAAGGTGGCAATACTTAACAACCGTTTTCTCGGTATGGTCAGACAGTGGCAGGAACTGTTCTTTAACAGAAGGTATTCATACAGCTGTCTCGGTAAACTGCCTGATTTTGTGAAACTCGCAGAGGCCTATGGAGGAGTGGGGCTCAGGGCAGAGAAGGTTGACGAGGTGGACATTGTCATAAAGGAGGCCCTTAAGGTTAAGGACAGACCCGTGCTCATGGACTTTATCGTGGACCCGAAAGAGGATGTCTATCCAATGGTGCCAGCAGGTGAGCCACTCAACAAGATGGTTCTTCTCTAAATAAAAGGAGGTTCAGGGTGAGACACACCATATCAGTGCTTGTAACAAACGAGTTCGGTGTACTTGCCCGCATTGCAGGGCTCTTCTCTGGCAGGGGGTTTAACATAGAAAGCCTCTGTGTTGCAGAGACCACTGACCCCAGAATATCACGCATGACCATAGTTACAAGCGGGGATGACCGCATAATAGAGCAGATAACCAAACAGCTGAACAAACTCATAAATGTCATAAAGGTGCATGACCTTACAGGCGAGGACTATGTGGAAAGAGAACTCGCACTTATAAAAGTCAACACCAGCCCTGAAAACAGGGCAGAGATACTCAGCATTGTGGACATATTCAGGGCAAAGGTTGTGGATGTGGGCCCGCGCCACTACACAATAGAGGTCACAGGAGACGAGGAGAAGATAACGGCCATAATAGAACTTCTGAGACCCTTCGGCATAAAGGAGTTTGCACGAACAGGAAGAATCGCCATGGCACGCTCGCCAAAGACAAAATAACACTTGTGGAGGTAAAAACCTATGAAAATATATTACGATAAGGACGCAAACCCTGAAAAGATAAAGACAAAAAAGGTGTGCGTTGTTGGCTTCGGCAGTCAGGGTCATGCCCATGCCCAGAACTTAAGGGACAGCGGGGTGGATGTGGTTGTGGGTTTAAGGAAGGGTGGGGCGTCGTGGAAAAGGGCTGAAAAAGCAGGCATTCCTGTAAAAGAGGTGGGAGAAGCTGTAAGTGGTGCGGATGTGGTCATGATACTCACCCCTGATGAGACCCAGGCAGACCTTTACAGAACAGAAATAGAGCCCCATCTTAAAAAGGGCTCGTATCTTGCCTTTGCGCATGGTTTTAACATACACTTCGGTCAGATAGAGCCACCAGGGGATGTTAATGTGTTCATGGTTGCCCCCAAGGGGCCAGGGCATCTTGTAAGGCATGAGTATCTTGAGGGAAGGGGTGTGCCCACGCTTGTTGCAGTCTGGCAGGATCCATCAGGCGATACCCTTGATGTTGCCCTTGCCTATGCGTCTGCCATAGGGGGTGGCAGGGCAGGTATAATACAGACCACATTCAAGGATGAAACCGAGACAGACCTTTTTGGCGAACAGGCGGTCCTCTGTGGAGGGGTTACCGCACTTATCATGGCAGGCTATGAGACACTGGTTGAAGCGGGCTATCCGCCTGAGATGGCATATTTTGAGTGTCTACATGAGATGAAGCTCATCGTGGACCTCATATACGAGGGTGGTATATCGAATATGCGTTATTCCATAAGCAATACCGCCCAGTATGGAGACCTCACAAGAGGGCCCAGGGTCATAACAGAGGAGACCAGAAAGGAGATGCGCAGAATCCTCAAGGAGATACAGGACGGCACTTTTGCCCGTGAATGGATACTCGAAAATAGGGCAGGCAGACCTGTCTTCAAGGCACTTACAAGAAAGGGTGAGAACCATCCCATAGAGGAGGTCGGCAGAAGGCTCAGGCAGATGATGCCCTGGATGAAGAAAGAAAAGATAGTGGAAGAAAGAGACTGACACCTCTGCCATGCGTGTGCCCATTGCAAAGGATGGTTACGGTGTCATAGCCCTGTCTTTTCTGCCTTCTCTTGTTGCCATGGGGCTGGGTGCGTGGTCGCTGTTCTGGGTGTTGCTTGCAGTGGCACTGTTTGTTGTGTGGTTTTTCAGAGACCCTGAAAGAAGGGTGCCCGCTGACACAGAGAGTGTGGTGAGCCCTGCAGATGGAAGGGTCATAAGGGTGGAAGAGGTGGAGGACAGAAGGTTCACCATGGGCAGGGCCAGGCTTATAAGCATATTCATGAGTCTTTTTGATGTGCATGTGAACAGGGCACCTGCAACAGGAAGGGTAAAGAGAGTTATATACAGGCCTGGCAGGTTTGTATCTGCAAATCTGGACAAGGCATCAGAACAGAACGAGCACAACGCCCTTGTTGTGGAGGCAGAGGGTGGCAGGCTCTTTGCGGTATGTCAGATAGCAGGTCTTATTGCAAGAAGGATTGTGTGCACCGTAAGCGAG
>JALUQR010000070.1 GCA_027017505.1 bacterium | reverse complement strand
GTCAGGGACGAATTGAATTGGTTTAACTTACTTAGCTTAGAAGAAGGGAGGTAAGGGTATGAAGAGGACTTTTCTACAACTTCTGTGTTTCGTTGGTGCGCTTGTGCTGGTAATAGGGGTTGCACCCTCGTTTGCGGTTCACAAGAATGCTGGAGACCTTGCATGCGGAAGCTGTCACACAATGCACAACAGCCAGGGTGGTTCATCAGCGAGTCCTGACAACCTGGGTGGTGCACCAGGTGGAAGTATAATCCTTCTGAGGGGTAATGTGACAAGCAGGGCACAGATACAGAACCTGTGTCTGCAGTGTCACGCAAGCAATGGTGCACAGGCAGACTCCACATTTGCTCCACACGGCAATCCTGCACCAAAGGTATATATTGATGGTGCTGCAGGAAAGGGTAACGACACTGATGTGAGTGACAACCAGGTTAACTTCTCTCTCATAGGTGCAGGTGGAGACTTCTCCTCTGAGATTTCGGGTAACTCCTCAACAGGATGGTCACCCTCAGGAGCAGGTTCCAGCTTTGCACTCGGTTATGGACACTCGGTGGGTCTTACAGGTGTTGCAGGAAAGAATCCTCCTGGTGGTGATGTTGCATTTTCAAACGATTACTTCACATGCACAAACTGTCATGACCCCCATGGAACAAACGCATCAAGCGGTATGGATGCCAACAACATAAACGCCTTCAGGAACTTAAAGGGTATACCCACAGACAGCGGTGCTGCCTCAGCGGTTGCGCTTTCAGCAAACACACAGAGCTATGTGGGTATGGCAGGTGGTTCAGACTGGGATGGTGAAGGTCCATCAAACTCACAGCACATCTGGCCTGTGTACATGTCCACAGCAGCGTTTGATGGAACCGACACATGTGCAACAGATGGTACAGGTAAGGTCAACTGCTACGGTGTTGGCGTTGCAGGTAACACCAACGCAACAGATGGTATATCCAACTGGTGTGCCCAGTGCCACGACAACTGGCATGAGGACATAGGCGGAAACCTCAACGCAAATGGTCTGGACTGGCACAGGCATCCTGTGGACAATGTGCTCATAGACAGCACACCCAACTCAGGTGCTGGTGTGGACATAGTGAGGCTTACGAACTATGATGCCGCGGTCATAAAAGATAAGTCTCTGCCACTTGCAAAGTCCAGCGATGCCGGTAACAAGGTGGCATACCGCACCACAGGCGATGACAGTGCAGCGAGGGTGTTCTGTCTGAGCTGTCACTTCGCACATGCTGGCCCATTCTACGATGCACTCAGGTGGAACTACCTCTCTGGTGTTGCTCTCGGCTCGCAGAGTGCAAACGCCATAGCATCGAATGTGGGTTGCCAGCTCTGTCACAACAGGTAATACAGGTGAAGCCTGAAAACGGGGGAGGGGATGAGCATCCCCTCCCCTTTTTTGTTTTATACCCGATTAAAATACCAGAGATAGGGCTTCCAGGGTGATGTGCCATGCGTAAGGTGTTGAGCATAGCCATTATGGCCTGTGCCGTGCTTCTTGCCTCTCAGGCGGTTGCACAGGAGGAAGACTACAGGGGTCCCCTCAAGGTGAGGATAAAATACCTGGGTGGTTTCGATGCAAGACTCAGCGGAGAACCCCTGGGCTGGGTTGACCAGATACTCATAGACGAGGAGAACGAAGAGGTCTATCTTCTGGAAAAGGGTAAAAAGAGGGTGGTTGTTACCACCAAGGATGGTGTGTATGTGTATCACTTCAGGTACACACTTGCAGGAATAGAGCACATGTGCTGTTTCTCCCTGGATGTGAAGAATGGAGACATATATGTGGCAGAGCCACGCAGGGTGGTGGTGCTCAACTACAGGGGAGATTTTAAAAAAGAAATACCCCTTGATGAGGTGCCCGAAAGGGAAAGCATGGAGATACAGTCCATATATGTGGACGAGGAGGGAAGGCTCTACATAGGGGATTCAACAAACAGGCGTGTCATAATACTTGACACTGGGGGAAGGGTTCTAAAGATACTGGATGAGAAGTTCACAAGGGCACATAACTTCAAGGGGTTGAGTGTCAGGGCAGGTGAGCTTGTCTTTCTCGATTCAGGGCTGGCAAAGGTACACAGGCTTACCCTTGACGGCAGGGTGCACAAAATATTTGGCAGACTTTCAAGCCTTCTGGGAGGATTCAGCCTGCCGGTTACACTCAGTGTGGACTGGGATAGAAGAAGAATAGTGGTGGTGGATACAAACAGGATGATGGTTGTTGTCTTCGATATGAACGGTAACCCGCTGTTTGAGTTCGGCGGGCCCAGGGTGTTTCGCTGGCCAAGGGCTGTTGCGGTGTCACGCGAGGGAAACATCTATGTTGCGGATATGAGCGGGGTGATAAGAAGATTCGCAATCATCGAGCCCGAGGAAGAACCACCTACTCCACCAGAGCCCACACCACCCCAGAGACCAGAGCCCGGAAAGCCAACCGTTGAGGATGTGGAAAGGATGGTGAAAGAGGAGGAAAAGCTACTGCCAGTATACTTTGCCTTTGACAGTGCAGAGCTGAGCCCGGAGATGAAGGAGATTCTCAAGAAGGATGTGGAGTATCTTAAAAAGTATCCCGCAACGAAGATAAAGATTCGTGGCTACGCAGACGAAAGGGGCACAGAGGAGTACAACCTTGTACTTTCAGAGAAGAGGGCAAGGGCTGTCTATGAGTACTTCGTTGAACACGGCATAGAGCCCGAAAGGCTCGAGATAGTGCCCCTCGGAGAGATAGATGTGGAAGAGGACACAGAGGAGGCCATGGCAAAGGCAAGAAGGGTGGACTTCCTGGTGATAAAGTAAAAACAAGGGGTATGGGGCAGAAGGGCTTAAGTGTTGAGAGCCTGGTGTTTCTACTCATAGTGGCTGTTCTTATGGCAGGAACATACCTGAGAAACGGTGTGTGGAAGGACGAGGTGGTTCTGTGGAAGCAGACCCTTAAGAACTCTCCCCACAAGGTGCGCCCCTACAACAACCTTGCCATGGCATACCACAGAAAGGGCATGCTCGACAAGGCAATAGAGTACTACCTTAAGGCACTCTCTGTGGGAAGACTGCCACAGGTGCACGCAAACCTCGGTGCGGTGTACATAGAAAAGGGGCTTATAGATAAGGCCATAGAGGAGGAGAAAAAGGCCATTGCACTTAACCCCTATTATGCACCTGCCCATTCAAACCTGGGCATTGCCTACAGTCTTAAGGGCATGCACGAGTCTGCAATAGAGAGCTTCAGAAGGGCACTTGCCATTAATCCACGGCCTCTCACACGGCACAACCTTGCAAGGGCACTGAGAAGGGCTGGCAGATACGAGGACGCAATAAGGGAGCTTAAGAGTCTGCTTGAGGTGTCGGATGTCGCAGAGGTGAGAAACGATATGGGACTCACACTGCTTGAGATGGGCAGACTCGATGAGGCCTTAAGGGAGTTCGAAAGGGCAAAAAAACTCAACCCTTACTATGTGCCTCCGTATCTTAACGCAGGGCTCGTGTACATGGCAAAGGGTATGCTTGAGAGGGCACTCGCTGAATACCAGAAGGCACAGAAGATAAGGCCAGATTACCCACTGCTTCAAAAACACCTTGAGATACTCTACCAGAAGATGGGAAAGACAGACGAAAGGGGCAGTAAGTAGCAAACCCCATAACACAAGGTGAAAAGGAATCTTAACAGTCTGGAGGTTGTTATATTCTTTGCGGTGATTTTTATCCTGGGTGTGCTAACCTACAGCCGTAACATGGTCTGGCAGGATGACCTCACCCTCTGGAGCGATGCCTTCAGGAAGGCACCCGGCAAGGTGAGAACCACAAATAATCTTGCAAAGGCACTGATTGATGAGAACAACTGCCAGGACGCAATAGAGTTCTTAAAGATGGCCATAGAGAAAGACCCCCACTATGCAGAACCACACTACAACCTGGGGCTGTGTTATGTAAGGTCTGGCAGATATGAGAGGGCACTTGAGTCCTTCAAGAAGGTGGTTGACATAATGGAGGTACTCCTTAGAGGCCATTACGGAGAGCCACCAAGTCTTGAGCTTCTTGCATCAAGCCACGGCTACATTGCCAATATATACACACTTAAGGGCGAGTACCAGAAGGCTGTGGAACACTTCAAAGACGCTCTAAAGTACGCACCTGAAAGCGTTACCCTGCACTACAACCTTGCCCTCACCCTTAAAAGGGCTGGAAGGCGGAATGAGGCAATCGAGGAGTTCAAAAGGGTGCTCGAGCTAAACCCAGGTGACCAGGGTGCAAGATGGAATCTTTTAATGCTCCAGGGTTCAAAAAGATAGTGCCAGTGGTAATACTCTGTGTGGCTGTATTCAGCCTTACATGGGCACAGCCTGTACCGAGGTTTAAGTTTGCCATAAGGGGGTTTTACAACGATACCTTCCAGAACCCATCCGCCATATTCATAGATAGAAACGCAGAGGAGCTCTACCTTGCGGACAACGGCAGGGCAGAGGTCATGATATTCACCCTTGATGGCACACCTGTGTACAGATTTGGCAGAAGAAAGGGGCTTATGGCACCAAAGGATGTGGCTGTAAGGAATGGGCGTATATATGTGATTGAAGAGGGCAGGGAAGAGCTCATGGTATACAGCTACAGGGGAGAGCTTGAAAAGAGCTTCAAACCCACCACCGAGGGGGACTTCATGCCAGGCAGTATGGACATGGACGAGAGGGGATACCTCTACATAACAGACATAAAAAACGGTGGCTGTGTGGTGCTCGATGAAAACGACACCCCTGTGGGAAGGATTGCAAAAGGGCTCAGGCCTGTCTCATCTGTTGCTGTGGGCAAGAGGGTGGTATATTTTTTCACCCCCTTTGGCAGGGACAGGGTAATCCATGTATACACCAGAGAGGGTAAATACCTGAGAAGCTTTGAGGCCATAGAAGGCAGGGGCGGAACCCTGGGGCTTCCCACAGCAGGAAAGGTTGACCAGGAGGACAGACTCTGGCTTGTGGACTCCCTGAGGGGGGTAAGGGTGTATACACCCGAGGGCAGAAAGATAATGGAGTTTGGCGGTACACCACCCCCGCGGGAACTGCTTGAATTTCCTATAGATATTGACTTCTCTGGCGATAATATGATATATATATTAGAAAGGGGTAAAAAAAGGATAAGTGTGTT
>JALUQR010000069.1 GCA_027017505.1 bacterium | reverse complement strand
GATGTGGGGTTGGAGGTGGACTGGCTCTGGATGCGCATCATGGCATCTATAAGCTCTCTCGGGCCAAGTGCATAGCCTATACGCCAGCCCGTCATGGAATAGCTCTTTGAGACCCCGTTGAGTACCACGGTGTTTTCCCTTGCGCCCTCGCACACCCCTGCGGTGGAGACAAACTCCACCTCTCCGTAAACGAGTTTATCGTATATCTCATCTGATATAACCAGCACACCCTCCTCTATGGCAACCCTTACAAGCTCCTTGAGCTCCTCTGGCGGGTAGACACTGCCTGTGGGGTTTGATGGGCTGTTTATGACAACCGCCTTTGTACGCTCTGTTATGGCCTCTTTGAGCTTGCGGGCTGTGAGCCTGAAGCCCTCATCCCTTGAGGTGGGCACTATCTTCGGCACCCCGCCTGCAAGCCTTATCATCGGTGGATAGGACACCCAGTACGGTGAGGGCACGATAACCTCATCGCCAGGGTCAACAAGTGCCTGACACAGGTTGTAAAATGAGTGTTTACCACCGCAGGATACCAGTATCTCGTCCTTGTGATACTGAAGGCCATGGTCTTCCCTGTACCGCTCTATTATTGCCTCCTTCAGCTCATCTATGCCACCCACAGGGGTGTACTTTGTGTGTCCCTCTTCTATGGCCTTTATGCCTGCTTCTTTTATGTGTTCAGGGGTATCAAAGTCAGGCTCACCTGCGGTAAAGCTTATTATGTTATGCCCCTTCTTTTTGAGCTCCTTTGCCCTGCTCGTTATGGCGAGCGTGGGCGAGGCCTCAAGGCCTGTAACCCTTTCTGAAAGTTTAAGCCTCATCCTGCCTCTCCAAACCTCTTTTTGAGTCTTTCCTCCACACCTGGTGTTACAAAGGCTTCAAGCCTGCCACCAAGTTTTGCAATCTCCTTTATGAACTTGGAGCTTATGTGGGCGTAGTTTTCAGAGGTCATCAGAAAGACCGTCTCTATCGAGGGTGCAAGCTCACGGTTGGTAAGTGCCATCTGGAACTCATACTCAAAGTCCGATATAACCCGAAGCCCCCTTACTATGACAGATGCACCCTTTTTTGAAACATAGTTTATAAGAAGCCCCTTGAAGCTTTCCACACTCACATTCGGGTATTTGCTTATCTCTTCCTTTATCATCTCGATTCGCTCTTCAACGCTGAAAAGGGTTATCTTTGGGGTCTCCTCTGCAACCGCAACAACAACCTCGTCAAAGAGCCTGTGGCATCGCTCTATTATGTCCAGGTGTCCGCGCGTTATGGGGTCAAATGTTCCAGGGTATATGGCTATGTGTTTTGTCATCCCTGTTGCTCCTTTTCCAGAAAGTATACCACCGTATCTCCGTATCTTTTCTGTTTTATCATTACAATTCCTCGTGGCAGTTTGAGCTCATGGTGTTTTGAGCTCTCACACACTATAATGCCCCCTTGAGAAAGAAGAGGGACAACCGCAATCTGCTGAAGGGTCTTTTCTGTAAGCTCTTTTTTTTCGTAGGGTGCATCTATAAATATAATATCAAACCTCTGTCCCTTTTCTGAAAGTTCTTTTATGGCAAGCAATGCATCTTTTTTTAGAATCCCTGTTCTGTCTGTGTAGCCACATATCTGGAGGTTTTGTTTTATAATGTTCAGTGCCCTTGGTGAAGTGTCCACAACCACTGCCCTGTGTGCGCCCCTGCTGAGAGCCTCTATGGCCATGGCTCCTGTGCCTGCAAAAAGGTCGAGCACATTTTTACCCTCAAGTGTCTGGCCGAGCACATTGAATATGGCCTCTCTCACCCTGTCGGTGGTGGGCCTTATGAGTCTGTGTCCAAAGGTGGCAAGCCTTGTGCCCCTTCTGGCACCACCTGTAATTCTCATAACAGCTATATACCCATTACCTTTACGGAGATGAGCCTGTTTCTGGGGCCATCGAACTCTGAGAAGTATACCGCCTGCCACTGGCCAAGCCCCAGCCTTCCCTTTGTTACAGGCAGTGCAAGGCTTGTGCCCACCAGGAGGGACTTGAAATGGGCATCTGCGTTTCTGCCGTACTCACCGCGGTTGTGTTTGTACTCTGCCCTGTTGGGAACAAGCTCGTTCAGAAACAGGTGAAAGTCGTCCTCAAGGTCGCGATCCTCGTTGTTAAGGTGCAGTGCTGCGGTGGTGTGTCCTGTGGAAACGAGCACAAAGCCCTCTTTTATTTTACTCTCTTCCACTATTGCCTCCACCTGGTCTGTTATCTTCACCTCTTCGGTCTTCTTTGTGGTGGTAAGCCTTATGTTTGCGGTAAATACCCTCATTACCAATCCTTTCAGACTATCTGTGGCAGTATCTCACCTGCCTTTCCGTTTATAACCACATCCATGTATGAGGAGATTGGTGTTAGCTCTGGGTTTATCTCCACAACGAAGGCACCCCTTCTTTTTGCCATCGTTGCAAAGGATGCTGCGGGCTGTACCACACCTGATGTGCCTATAACGAGCATGAGGTCTGTTGCCTTGATAAGCTCATATGCCCTGTCCAGTGCATCTGCGGGAAGCATCTCACCAAACCACACAACCCCTGGTCTCAATAGCCCTCCACAACCACAGCGGGGTGGAATCTCTTCAAAGGGAACGGTTCTGTCCTCCCTTTCCATTCCGCAGTCTGTGCACCTTACCCGCCAGATATTGCCGTGAAGCTCCACCACATCTGTGCTTCCCGCAAGGCTGTGAAGGCCGTCCACATTCTGGGTTATAATGGAAAAGGGCTTTTTCTCCTCAATTCTGACCAGTGCATAATGTGCCCTGTTGGGTTTCACTTCTGAAAGAAGTGTCCTGCGCCACTGGTAAAACTCCCAGACAAGCCTGGGGTCTTTTCTGAAGGCCTCAGGTGTTGCAAGCTCTTCTGGCCTGTGGTTTCTCCACAGCCCGTCACTGCCCCTGAATGTGGGCACCCCGCTTTCTGCTGATATGCCCGCCCCTGTAAGTGCCAGAGGCCTTCTGGCCCTCTGAAGAGCATCCCTTACCTTCTCTATGAGCAGGGAGATGTCCATAAAAAGAACTTCAGGTTTCGAATCTTCCCTCGTTTGAGATTATGCCACTTCTTATCGCATCCCTTATTATCTGACGGGCACTCTCCTCCTTGCCTGCCTCCACAGCCACGCGCTTGCCCAGCATACCAGCCCTGTCTATGGTGTCAACCATATCCAGGTCCCTTACAATGCAGTCTATGTCGTATTCCTCCAGAAGCTCCTCTATTATGGACGCATCAACATCATCGTAAAGTGTGTAAATATCTACAAATCTTATCTTTCTTGCCATGGGTTGAGTATAATTTAAAACAGAACAGCTTGTCAAGCACCCCTTGTGTCAGGGTATCTCCTCTGTCCAGTATGGTCCGGGGTATACATCCTCAAAGCCATAGCCCCGTTCATCCACAATCCTTTTTACCTCATCTATGTTTTTTCTTACAAGACCTATGAGGTGACGGGTGAGGGCACAGTAAAGCCTTTTCTGCTCTGTTGAATATTCTGTGAGTGCCTTTCTGCACCTGCCAAGACAGAGCGGGGATACATCGCACTTTCTGCAGTCCTCAAAGAGTTCGGTGTGGGGTATGAAAATCTCAAGGGGTGGTATCTCATCTGTTATGTGCCCTATCCTTCCCCTTTCATCACCCACATATTCATCGCACCAGTATATGTGGCCATCCACATCTATGGTGCGGTGTATGGTGCCCGCACCACACCTGAAGGAAGCACTTCCATTATAGCCGAAAATAGAGCTTGTAACTATAGCCTGAATGGGTATTATGTTGAGCACCTCTCCCTCTTTGAGCCTTTCAAGCCACAGTCTGAAGAGCCTTTCTGCTCCCTCTCTGTAACGCCTGATGAATCCCTGTGCGTCGTTGAACCTGGGCTTGTTAACTATCTGCCAGTAGACAGCATCAACGAATCTTCCCAGTATGTTCGTAACAGAGGCAAAGAGGTTTGTCTCCTCCTCAACGGTTATCCTTCCAAGCACCGTACACTTTAGCCTTCCCCTTAATCCTTTAAGGTTGGCTATTATCTTGTCATATGTACCGTTACCGCGGTGTTTTTCGTGTGAGGACTTATCTCCATCAAAGGATACAAACAGCACATCCAGGTTGTTCAGCACCTCCACGGGCACGCTGTCAAGGAGCAACCCGTTGGTATAAAGCCCGTATCTTACATCAAGCCCCTGGGCGCACTTGAGAAACTCCTCTATCATCTGCCACTCAAGAAGGGGCTCTCCGCCGAAGAACATGACTATGTCCTCTTCATCGCTGTTTTTCCTGTACTTTTTGTTCTTCTTTATGAACTCCACAAGCTCTGGAAATCTGTCCCGCGGAAAGAGCCTTCCCTCTTTTCTTGAGACCACCCTTCCCGCAGAACAGTAGGAACAGCTTATGTTGCACCTGTCAGTAAGAAAGAGGTAGTATTCCATACCACATACCTCCCTCTTCTGGAAATTTACAAATACTGTATGATAACCAATATTGATGTGGTTGTAAATAATTTTGGTTTTCCTTTGCACGCTGTTGGGTTATAATAGAAAATCGGGAGGTTTTTACACCAATGGTAAAGAAGATACTGAAATATCCTGACCCTCTTTTAAGAAAGAGGTCTGAACCTGTAGACAGGATAGACGACTCTGTAAGGGCCCTTCTGGCTGACCTTGTTGACACCATGCGTCAGGTGGGCGGGGTGGGACTTTCGGCCCCTCAGATAGGGGTTACAAAGAGGGTCATAGTTGTGGAGATACCCGCAGACGAGACAGAGGATAAAAAACCCAGGCTTTTTAAGCTTGTAAACCCTGAGATAGTTGACTCCCGTGGTACTGTAAAGTTTGAGGAGGGCTGTCTCAGCATACCGGGGGTGAAGACCAATGTTAAAAGGAGCGAAAGTGTTGTTGTCTGCGGGCTTGATGAAGAGGGCAGAGAGGTAAGGATAGAGGCCAAGGGACTTTTATCAATAGCCCTACAGCATGAGATAGACCACCTCAATGGGGTTCTGTTTATAGACAGAGTGAGCTCCATTAAGAGGGAGTTTCTTCTTAAAAAATACAGAAAATACATGCAGAGCCAGGAGCACGCACTTTAATGCATCCATCCAGCGTAAGGCTTGTAGTTATGGGCTCTCCTGGGTTGGCGGTGCCTTCCCTG
>JALUQR010000068.1 GCA_027017505.1 bacterium | reverse complement strand
CCACAATATGGTCTCCCCTTATGGCAAGAGAACCATAAGCACGCCAGTCATCGGTGTAGTAAAGACTCCCCGGCTTAGTATGTTCTCTAACAAGCCTGATAATCTCCTCACCTTTGCGTCCCTGAACAGGAAATACTTTTACCATACCGTTACGCTGAAGAATACCAAAAACTATAATCTTGCCACTTGCACCCCGGCCACGCTTGCCCTTTCTACGCCCACCAAATGTGGTCTCATCGCACTCTATAGCGCCATGAAAGGGCTCTCTGCACTCTTCTTTGAGGGCAAGCACAGCTCTTATCAGACGAAAAAACCTTTGTATCGCTCTTTTAGATACTGGCACCCTGAATCTCAGCCTGTAGACTGGAACGCCGAGAACAAAAAACTCAAGCAATCGTCTCTTGATACTATCAGGCAATCTACAGGCCTTTCATACAGAGGTCCAGCTGTATCGCTTATTACACCTTTTACACTTAAAACGACCATCTGCAAGCCGCCATGCACGGGTATAATTACATTCGGGACACCGTCTCATGACCAGAATATTTTACATCATTCTGGTCCGATTTGGTGACCCATTACCTTATTTTAACATTTACCTCTTTTTTCTTCCAGCCTATATGGACAGAAGCCCTGCAAAGCCCATAAATGCAAGGGCAAGCATTCCTGCAATGAGAAGTGTTATGGGTGCACCCCTGAAGACCTCTGGCACCTCTGCAAGCTCTATCTCTTCCCTTATGCCTGCCATTATCACAAGTGCAAGGGTGAACCCTGCACCTGCACCGAGCCCGAAGAATATGCTCTCAATGAAGGTGTACTCCCTCAATGCCTCGAACAGTGCAAGTCCGAGTATGGCACAGTTGGTTGTTATAAGTGGCAGGTATATGCCAAGTGCCCTGTAGAGTGCAGGCGATACCTTTCTTATAAACATCTCCACGAGCTGTACGAGTGACGCTATGGTTATTATAAATGTCACATACTGCAGAAAGGGCAGTTCAAAGCGTATCAGCAGATGATGGTTTATAAGCCATGTTATTATGGCGGTAAGGGTCATAACGAATGTGGTTGCAAGCCCCATGTTAACCGCTGTATCGAGCCTTCTTGAGACCCCCAAGAAGGGACATATGCCCAGAAAGTAGGCGAGCACAAAGTTGTTCACCAGGGCTGCGGATATGAATATGAGCAAAAGCTTCATCTACCTGCCCCCTGTCTGGATATGTAGTTTATAAAACCTATCATCAGCCCGAGTGATAGAAAGGCACCTGCTGGCAGTATCATTATTATCCACGGGGTAAAGACATTCTCTGTAAGAAGCGTTATGCCGAAGATCGAACCAGAGCCAAATAGCTCTCTTACCGCACCGAGCACCACCAGAACCCATGTAAAGCCCACCCCTGTTCCCAGTGCATCGAATATGGATGGTGCAAGCGGATGCTTTGATGCAAAGAACTCTGCCCTGCCCATTATCATGCAGTTAACCACTATGAGTGGCACATAGGGGCCAAGGGCCTTTGATATGGCAGGAAAGTAGGCCTTGAGAAACAGGTCTGCCAGGGTTACGAATCCTGCTATTATGACTATGTATGTGGGTATCCTCACCCCTGTTGGCACGAGCCTTCTTATAATGGACACCATGGTGCTTGAAGACACCACCACGAATGTGGATGCAAGTCCCATGGCAAGCCCGTTTATCGCAGAGTTGGTAACCGCCAGGGCAGGACACATGCCCAGAAGCATCTTTATAACAGCGTTCTCCCTCCATATGCCCTTTGTGAATTCCCTCAAGAGTGTTGCCATGGTTCTATCCCTCGCTATCTCTGGTTTCAGCCTCTTTTATAATATCTATCACCACCCTGACCCTTCTGTTTATGATTTCCGTCACAGCCCTTGTGGTTATGGTTGCACCTGTTATGGCCTGTATCTGGTTGGGCTTTTCTGGCTTTCGGTTCTTTATGTACTCTATCTTCGGCTCTATGGAAAGTCCTCTGAACTGGTCCTCAAACCACTTTTCCATTATCTTGTTACCAAGCCCGGGGGTTTCCACCTGTTCGAGCACCTTAAGCCCTGAAAGGCTCTTCATATCCACATTAAGCCCCACCATCATCTTTATTATACCCTGGAACCCCGGGCCCTCTGCTATAAAGGCATAGCCTATGAGCCTGCCATCCTGGTCAACGCCTCTGAAGATTCTCACCACATCCCTTTTGTTCAGCCTTTTTTCTATAACGCTATAGTCTGCAACCCCTGGAAGCACGCTGAACACAGCCCTGCGCTCCTCACGCAGACGATTCTCCTCTATGGTGGGCTCAACGAGTTTGTAGAAACCCGCAAGCATACCGCCAACAACCACCGCGGTGATGGTGAGCACAAGTATCATATTGAATGGCGTGTTCTTTTTCAACTCCTCTCTCCGAATATCTGTGGTCTTGTCCATCTGTTAAGAAGCGGGGTAACAGAGTTCATAAGCAGTATGGAATACATAACACCCTCTGGAAGTCCTCCAAAGAGCCTTATTATAATGGTAATAACACCTGCTCCTATTGCGAATATCCACTGTCCCTTCGCTGTGGTCGGAGATGTAACCATGTCAGTAATCATGAACCATGCCCCCAGCATGGCACCACCTGATAGAAGGTGATACAGCGGGTCAGGATACTTTTCTGGATTTACAAGCCAGAAAAGCCCGCCAAATATGGCCAGTGTGCCCAGGTATCCAAGCGGTAGTTTCCAGTTTATGTAGCCCTTGTATCTTAAGTAGAGCCCGCCTATAAGTATGGCAAGTGCGGAGGTTTCTCCAAGCGAGCCACTCACACTGCCCAGGAACATATCCATGTATGGTGCGGTTTTGCCCTCGAACTTTACCAGTGCAAGCGGGGTTGCTGAGGAGACCGTTTCCACACTCCAGGGATTGCCGAACGGCTCTGTCCATATGGTAATCAGCACAGGATATGCAGCCTGAAGAAAGGCCCTTCCAAGGAGTGCTGGGTTGAATATGTTGTAGCCCAGTCCTCCGAAGACCTGTTTACCTATGGCTATTGCAAACACACTGCCGAGCACCGCACCTGTAAGCGGAAA
This sequence comes from bacterium, assembly GCA_027017505.1. Classification (GTDB taxonomy): domain Bacteria; phylum Desulfobacterota; class GWC2-55-46; order GWC2-55-46; family DRQE01; genus DRQE01. The sequence goes on along the minus strand of JALUQR010000068.1, from coordinate 2,082 downwards.
GGCAGGGGGAAGTGTGAGGGCGAGAAGGATTCCTGTTATGGCTGCACTGCCGTCGTATACGGTGGGCTTTTTACCCGCAAGCCTCTGACATGCATACTCTGTAAGCACACAGCTGATAAGACATGTTACAATGAGCACAAGGGCCCTTATGCCAAACACATATATGCTCACAAGACACACGGGCAGAAGTGCCATTATAACCGCATGCATTATCCTTGGCACATTCTCTTCTGTCAGAAGATGTGGTGAAGAGGATACTACAATCCTTTCGCTCATGGAACGAAACCCTCAAGAAGCTTTTTTCTCTTCCTTCCTAAGGTTTATCTTTCCAACCCTTATCCACCCTACCAGTGGCCTCTTTGCGGGACACACGAAGGCACAGCAACCACACTCTATGCAGGCACTGCCACTGAACTCTCTGAATATGGATGTAACATTGAGTCTTCCCGCATCTGCTATTTTGTAGGGCATAAGCCCCATGGGGCATGCGTCAACACAGCTTGCACACCTTATACATGGCATGAATTCCTGTGGCTTAAGTTCCCTTCCTGCAAGAACGGTTATACCGGAGGTGCCCTTTACAACGGGTACGGTCAACTCCCTCTGTGCCACTCCCATAAGTGGCCCGCCGTTGAGCACCGCAACCTCTTCATCCTCTCTGTGGTTGAACCCACCGCAGAATCCTATAACATCCTCAAAGCTTGTGCCTATACGCACAAGCAGGTTTTTGGGCTCCCTGATGCCGTTGCCAGATACGGTCACGACCCTCTCTATGAGGGGTTTTCCGAACTTTATGGCATCGTAGATGGCCTTTGCTGTTCCCACATTGTTCACCACCACGCCCACATCCATTGGAAGCCCTCCCAGTGGCACCTTTCTTCCGAGCACCGCATCTATGAGCATCTTTTCTGCACCCTGGGGATACTTTGTCTCAAGAAGCACCACCCTTACATTGTCCACGCCTGCCTCTTTAACCGCCCCTTCTATGGCACTTACCGCATCGGGCTTGTTGTCCTCTATGGCTATGTAGCCGGTGCTTGCTCCCACTGTTTTCATTATGGCAAGAAGCCCCCATACAACCCTTTCTGGCATCTCCACCATGAGCCTGTGGTCTGATGTAAGAAAGGGCTCGCACTCACAGCCATTGAGTATTACCGTATCTATGGACTTGCCCTCGGGTGGTGAGAGCTTAACATGGGTGGGAAACATTGCTCCGCCAAGGCCCACAATACCTGCGTCCTTTATTATGGCACGCAGTTGCTCGGGACCGAGCCTTTCAAGTTCATCCAGCCCTCCTGTGTGGCCCTCATCGTGCCAGTCCTTTGCCGAACCATCCCCCTCTATGACCACACTCAACACCTTCCCACCCGCAGGATACTGCCAGCTGACCACATCCTTCACCTTACCGCTTATGGTTGCGTGCACAGGTGCAGACACAAAAGCCGTGGGCTCCCCTATCTTCTGCCCCTCCTCAACGGTCTCGCCCTTCTTGACCGTTACATTGCACGGAGCACCCACATGCTGTAAGAGGGGAATAACAACCCTCTGCGGAAGCCCTGCACGCTCTATGGGTTTTGCCCCTGTAGCCTCCTTACAGTAGGGCGGATGAATTCCTCTTTTAAAGGTTCTAACATTCATACACAGACACAATGAAGAGATACAATTTAACAACTTTTTTGCCATTCCGTCAAGTGGATTCAACGATATTCTTGCAGAAAATGACTTTCAATTGCTTTTATCACCCTGAAGGACAACCAACCACGGTTTGTGTCCGCTCAACCCGAAAGGAAGATGTGGCTGTGCAGGGGCTGTCATAACAAAAAAATCAGGATTACAGCTGGTCTTCCTTGCTGTCTCTGCGGGATGATAAAAAGACCCTTTTCAGCGGGTTCTGGCCTTTCCCAGTGCCTCGAGTGCTGACCTGTATCCCTCTGCTATTATCTCCTTTGCCCTGTGAAACTCGAAAAAGTTTATGTGCGAGAGGTTGGGCCTTATGAGAATATCAGGGGGGTTTTCCTCAAGGCGCATGCGGGTTATTTCAACCTCCATGAGGCTTATAGATGCAACCACTATGTCGAATAT
>JALUQR010000067.1 GCA_027017505.1 bacterium | reverse complement strand
ATTGTGAGAAAATTGTAAATGTGGCAGTGTGAAAACTTAAGATAGATTCTTTTAAAAACTCTGTAACTATTGAGGAAACAATATGATTATCTGGTTAAAGTTTGATGGTCATGTTTCCCTGAATTTTTTCTCCAGAGAGGGGCCTTACAGCTATAAAGGATGGGCGTGGTTTAAGTGGAGGGCCTGTACCGACGATATAGATACTGGTGCTGGGGGATTCAATCAATATTTAAGCCCAAAAAGTTAAAGTTGACACGAAATCCCCCTGGGGGTTATTATTAAATAATGGGGCTGGTGTGTGGATGCGCAACATTCCTGCCAGATATAAAAGCAGGTTGAGATGGGACCTCGAAAGAAGTTTGAGATGAGACTTTTAAGACCAAGACTCGGTGTAGGAACGAAGACCCTTATCGCACTCAGCATAGTCTTCTGGGTGCCTGTATCCGTGCTTGCGGTTATACTGTTCTATCTGTTTCAGGGGTTGCTCTATGATGAAGGGGTCAACTCCATAAAGGTGAACCTGAAGGGTGCGCAGGAGGTATGTGAGGGGCAGATAAATCTTGTAAAGGGTATCTCACAGCAGTTCGTTGCAAGAGAGGATGTAAAGGATGCCATACTTAAAAGGGATGGCTCAAGGCTTCAGACCCTTCTTTTTGAGCTTACCAAGAACAACTCCTACATAGACATCCTTACGGTTGTGGACTCCCACCAGAGGGTTATAAGCAGAAGGACAGACAGAAGGGGGGACATACTGTCCATAAACGGGCTTCTTTCGGGTGCACTTTTCAGTGGAAAACAGTCAAGCTCCACAGAGCTTGTGAGCAGAGAGTTTCTCAAAAACGAGGACGAAGAGCTTGCCAAGCGCGTTAAGGACCTGGGTCTGGTGCAGTTTGTGGTGTCTCCTGTGAAGGATGGTGAGAAGACCATAGGGGCACTTGTTGCGGGAAGCCTTCTTACAGGAGACCCCTGGCTGGGCAATGCTGTCTACAAGAGGTTTGGTGTGGAGATGGCCCTTTTTGCAGGCCAGACTCCGCAGACCTTCCTTCTACATTCCACCGCGTCACTTCCAAGAAGCACATGGGCTGTGGGACAGAGCATGCCAGAGAAACTCCGTGAAGAGATAGCCTTCGGAAGACCATACTACGGAACCCTCACCATAGATGGCAGCGAGCACCTTGTTGCCTATGAGCCCCTTATGGACAGCAACAACAGCATAATAGGGGCCATAGGGGTGAGCATGCCCGCAAAGAAGATACAGTCCATCGTGTTCTACAACATAGGAAAGAGCATATTCGTGGTTGCCCTTGTGGGACTTGTTATATCCATAGTGATAACCGCCTTCGTGAAGGCAGATATTACCCGCCCGCTCAATACCCTTACCAGTGCGATGGACGCATTCGGCAGGGGAGAAAGAGACATAGTGGTGGAGATAAAAACAGGAGACCAGTTTGAAACCCTCGGAGAGGGCTTCAACAGAATGGCAGAGGGCATACGAAAAAAGGAGGAAAGGCTCAAAAAACACAACGAGATTGCAAAACTGCTCATGTCCACCCTTGACCTCAGAGAACTCATGGAGAAGATGCTCAACATAGCGGTTAATGTTACGGAGTCACACATGGGTATTGTATACCTCTGTGAGGAGGACAACACCCGCCTGGTTCCCCGTGTGATGTACGGTACAAGGGCAGAGATAAAGTCCCTTCAGATGGGAGAGGGTTATCCTGGCAGGGCTGCAAAGGAGAACAGAAAGTTCATCATATCCCTTCCACAGAGGACCGTGGACGAAGTGCTTGAACTCGGCTTTATAGCGACACCACCAGGACAGGTGGCCTACATCCCGCTCTCCTACAGAGAGAGGGTTCTGGGTGTGCTCGTTCTGGGCAGTATAAATGAGTACACAGAGGATGAGGTTAATCTTTTCGACTACCTTGCAAACCAGATATCCATAGCCCTTGACAATGCCATAATGCATCAGAGAATACAGGAGCTTTCCATCACAGATGCCCTTACAGGGCTTTACAACCGCAGGTATCTTAACTCCCGCCTGGAAGAGGAATGGGCAAGGGCACTGCGCCATGGAAAACCCCTTTCCATACTGCTCTTCGATGTGGACAACTTCAAGTCCATAAACGACACCTACGGGCACGATAAGGGCGACGAGGTGCTCAAAGGGGTTGCATCAATACTCAAGGAGAATGTGAGAAAGGAAGACCTTGCATCCAGATACGGTGGCGAGGAGTTCGTGGTTGTCCTTGTGGATACAGACCTTGAGGATGCAAGAAAGTTCGGCGAGCGCATAAGAGAGTGTGTGAAGGCACGCGTGTACGAATGGATGGACAGAAATGTCACCATAAGCGTTGGTGTTGCCACATACCCCAGGATAAAGGCCACAAATTACGAGGAACTCATACAGTTTGCAGACCAGGCCATGTACAGGGCAAAGGTGGGTGGCAAGGACAGGGTAATAGTGTACGAAGAAGAAAAGGGATAAGCCAGGATGACGGAACACAAGGGGGTTGCCATGGTGCAACCCCCTTATTATTGTGCAAAAACCCTGGCAGAGTCCACAGGGGGGTTAAAAGCTTTCTTTCCTGGTGAGGGTTCTTAAATGGATTCTCTTATATGGCAGGTTCCTTAAGTTTTCCAACGCACTGCAACAGGTAATCCCCTTGGAGACTTGCTGGGGACATAAAAAATGGTGGAGCTTATGGGATTCGAACCTGTTCTATTGTTTGTTTTTGGTGACGGTTTTTTGAGGGGTTTTTAAGAGATGCTGTGTATGTAAACAATAGTTGATTTTGTTTGCAAAGTAGATGGCGGTCCCAACGGGACTCGAACCCGTGTTTTCGCCTTGAGAGGGCGACGTCCTAGACCGCTAGACGATGGGACCGTTGAAAACTTAGTCTACCAGAACATACCCATCTGTGTCAACCTCTTTGTTCTATCAATGAGTTTTTTAACCCCTGGACTTTCAGCCCTTACGATACTTTCTGCAAGCTCTTTTGCCCTTGGGGAAAGTCTACTGTAGCCCCACAGAGACCTTCTCAGTGCCTCGTGCCATCCCTCACGCATGTAGTAGAGTGGAAGGTTGACCTCAAAGAACGAGAGCCCGTCTGCATCCTTAAGGATGTCAGCCTCTGGGGTACCTCCGAACTCGTGTCTTTCCACAAGCTCCCTTACAGAGTCTATAAAGGAAGTATCCTTTATGCCACACTGTGTCATGAGTTCTGTAAGTATGCGGGCACTGTTTTTTGCATGGGCAAGTTTAAAGGCGTTGTAATTGTTGAAGTCCTCTTTTCTTACCCTTCTGTCCCCTGCAGCGCGTTCTATGTCGTGCCCGAGTGCTGCTATCTGAAGGGCAAGAGAGGGCTTTCTGGTGAGTCTTCTCACCCACTCAAGGGTGTTTTTTGAATGCCAGGGGTCTTCCGCAACACGGGATTGCCCTATAACAGACGCTATCCTATTTTTAAGTGATTCTATTATCTGGCACATATTATGAGTCTTCTTACGGTCTCCACATTCATCACAATGGCTGTAAGCAGAAGTGCGGGGAACACAAGGTTCAGGAGTGCACCCAGGAAGACTATAAACACCCTTACATCCCTTCCTATGCGGAAGGCACCACCTTTTATGAGGCGTGCCTTCATGAGGCTATCGTATTTGTCAGCGGTGTAGCTCGTCATGAATGAGCCAGTTATGGCCATAAACCCTGTAAGCAGGGTGAGTCCACTGCCATCCTCTGAGTAGCCATGCCATGTAAGGCCTGCAAGCAGGAAGGCGTCTGCATAGCGGTCAAGCACCGCATCGAACCAGCCACCGTAGTCACTCTCCATGAACTTAAGCCTTGCAACCTCGCCATCGCATCCATCCACTATGGATGCGGTCTGTGCAACTATAGCCCCGAGAAAGAGTGCCAGATAGCCTGGAAGGGCAAGTAACACCGAGGCAACAACACTCATACAGAAGCATGCAAGGGATATCTGGTTGGGTGTTATGTTTCTTTCCACAAGGTGGCGTGTTATGGCCACAGAGATGTGCCTGTTTATAAGCCTTGCAACAGGCCCATCGGTGGGCTTTTTAAGCGTTGAAAGAAGGTATTCCTCTGCCCGCCTGAAGGCCTCTTCATCGTCCACATCTGTCCAGAATCTTCCCCCTATGTCAAAGGCACATGCTCTGCCATCCTCTGCAAGCACCCTTATGGCCCCTGAAAGTGTCGCATCGCCATCTCTCTGAATGCTCTTTTCCACTGCATCGAATATGGCAGGCGTGCAGAGAAAGATACCCGTGTCAAAACCATTGTACTCTTTAAGCCCCTTTCCAATGGCCTTTATCTTCTGTGCGGATACCAGCACCCTTGTTACATCATCCATGTCCACAAGGGGGTTGCGGGTGTTGAAATCTACCGCAAGGCAGACACTGCCCTCATCAAGGGGTTGACTCAATAGCTCTTTCAGTATGGAGGAATCGAAAAGATGGTCTGCCATAACGAGCAGGAATCGTTCCTCTTCCTTGAGGGCAGGCCTTGCTGAAAGCACCGATGTTGCGTTGCCACCCTCCCAGCTGGGGTTTGACACACACTCTATGAGCACACCCCTTTTTTCCGCCAGCGTGTTGAGAAAACCCCTGAGCTCTTCTTCCATGTAGCCTGTTGCGACAACGAACTCCCTTATGCCAGCCCTTTCTGCCCCTGCAACCACCCTTTCAATAAGTGGCAGACCGAGCAGACGCACCAGGGGCTTTGGCTCTCCCCTTACGGAGAGCCTTGAACCCCTTCCTGCAGCGAGTATAAGACACTTCATGTGGATTATCTTTCCCTTTTGCCCTGTATGAATTCTTCAGTCATCCTGTATGCCTCGTCATCGGTGTACTGTTTTGGCGGGTGTTTCATGAAGAATGCAGAGGGCGAGTAAAGTACCCCTGCGATACCCCTCTCGAGAGCCAGCTTACAGCACCTTATGGCATCTATTGCAACGCCTGCTGAGTTTGGCGAGTCCTCAACAGAGAGTCTCAGCTCAAGGTTCATGGGCACATCTCCGAAGAGCTTGCCCTCCATACGAAGGAAGCACACCTTGTTGTCCTTCTGCCATGCGACATAATCGCTCGGACCGACATGGATGTTCTCGTCCTTGAGCCTCTGGGCTGTTACAGACTGGACCGCCTCTGTCTTCGATTCCTTCTTTGAGGCGAGCCTTGCCCTGTTGAGCATGTTCAGAAAGTCCGTGTTACCACCTGTGTTGAGCTGGTAGGTGCGTTCAAGCTTTACCCCTCTTTTTCTGAAGAGGTCTGTAAGGGTTCTGTGTGTTATGGTTGCACCGAGCTGGGCCTTTATGTCATCGCCTATGATGGGTAGTCCGTGGTCCTCAAACCTCTTCGCCCATACAGGGTCACTGGCTATGAACACGGGTATGTTGTTTATGAATGCTATGCCAGCCTGCAGGGCACACTCTGCATAGAACCTTGTGGCCTCTTCAGAGCCAACAGGAAGGTAGTTAAGAAGCATCTCTGCACCAGACTCTTTGAGCACCTTCACAACCTCTTCCTCTGTTGGCTCGTCCTCGTCTGCCAGCACGAATGTCTGATCCTCGGGATAATCCTTCATGTGCTCTGAAAAACCATCCAGTATCTTTCCCATCCTTACCTTTACGCCTGAAGGAGGAATGTCTTTGCAGAATATGGCAGTGCAGTTTGGCTTTTCAAATATGGCCTCTGAGACATCCTTGCCCACCTTTCTCTTGTCCACATCGAATGCAGCGACCACCTCGATATCAGAGGGTCTGTATCCGCCAATATCCCAGTGCATGAGCCCTATTGCATCGTCTGCCCTGCTCTCATTATAATAGTGGATACCCTGAATGAGTGAGCTCGCACAGTTTCCTATACCAACTATTGCTATCTTTATCTTACCCACTTTCAACCTCCTCCTTTTATAATTTTTTCTGCCCGGGGGCAGGAAATTCCACACTCAACAAGATAGATGAACACACATTTACAGGGTTAGGACGAAAATACAGGAATTATTATAGAAATAAGGGAATTCTGCAAGGGGACAACAGATTCGAAGACTCTACCCCTCACAGGTTTTAAGACTTCTTTAAACCAAGCTCACGCTCTACCCTGCCTGTGGTGCCTCTGCAGGGGCAATCTATAAGATAGAGAATTTAGGTGCAGTGGCTGTTATTCTGCGGAAGTTAAGATTATATTATACAAAGATTTCTTTTTAGTCAATAGTGAAGTGTCTTTTCACCTCTTTCGGTTATGCGTTAAGCTGTGGGGGACTCTTTTATCCTTTCTGCCAGTATCTCTGCGGTTGTCCTTACTTTTTCCATATCCTCTTTTGCTGGTGGGCCGTTTGTCTCCACGGTTCCCACCACCTCGAGCTTAAGTGTCGAGAGCATCTCTACAGCCTGTTTTACCGCACCGCCTGCCCAGCCATAGGAGCTCACTATGACGGCATACCTTAGTGGTGGTCTCAGGGCCTTTACCAGATAGGTTGCATAGAATGCAAGCGGATGCATACCACCGAGAACCACTGGTGTGCCCACCACCATTGCCCTTGAGTCAACAAGGTCTGAAGCAACATCCGCAACATCGGAAAACAGAAGGTTGTAGAGAGAGACCTCAACGCCCTGTGCCTGGAGGGTGTCCACAAAACACCTTATCATCCTTTCTGTGGAGTTCCACATGGATACATACACAACCGTTGCCTTGTTCTTTGTCCTGCCCGCACACCATCTTTCGTACGCATCGAGTATCCTTGAGGGGTTTCTGTACACTGGCCCGTGTCCAGGGGCTATGAGGTTTATCCTGAGTTCCCTGACCTTCTGAAGAGCCCTCTGTGCCATCGGACGGAAGGGCATCATTATCTCTCCAAAGTACTTTTTTGCATGATAGATGGTATCCTCCACATCGTCATCGTAGATACCAAATGCGGTGTGTGCACCGAAGAAGTCGCAGGGAAAGAGCACCCCGTCTTCAACAAGATAGGTGAACATGGTCTCGGGCCAGTGAAGAAAGGGTGCATCTATAAAACGAAGTGTTCTGTGGCCGAGCTTGAGGGTTGAGCCCTCTTCAACCACATCAACCCTTTCGGCTGACACACCGTAGAATCTTTCAGCCATCTTTGCCCCTTTTCTGGTTGTAATAAGGCGCACTTTTCTGTTTCTTTCCATAATGCAGGGTATCGCACCTGCGTGGTCTGGCTCTGCGTGGTTCATGATAAGATAGTCAATATCCCCGGGGCTTATTATCCTTTCTATCTTTTCTGTAAACTCCCCTTCGAACCCGGGGGCAACGGTGTCCACAAGGGCGGTCTTTCCACCACCCCTTATTATGTAAGAGTTGTAACTTGTGCCATGGGGGATGGACACAAGGGCGTCGAACTGCCTGCGATTCCAGTCCCTCACACCCACATGATACAGCCCTGGCAGAAGCTCACAGGAAGCCATCTCTACACCTCCTCAAACATCTCTTTTGAAGCCCCGCATACAGGACAGACCCAGCCCTCCGGTAACTCCTCAAAGGGTGTGCCCCCTGGAATGTTTGCCCTGGGGTCTCCCCTGTAAGGGTCATATATGTAACCACATACACTGCACCTGTAATTCTTCATTGCCACCTCCTCTTTACCCGTATTTATGAGTTTAAGTATATACCATGTTTTCCTTATTTAAAAGACCCCAGACTGTATTTTTAATACCTGTGAGAAGGTTAAATCACCTGTGAATCACGGTGGGGACGATTTTCAACCACCCTGCGGGTTTAACATGACGGGTGGCTGGGCTTCTGGTGTCTGTACTACCACAGTGGGTAGTTTTGTTTATTTTTCACTAAAAAAGAACTTGAATTTTCTACTGCAGGTTGTATATAATATTTGTGAAGACAGCGGGTGAGGAGGCCCCCAGGAAGTAGAGGTCTGGTTCTTGGGGGTATTTTTTGGTCTTTTAAACCCAGTGTGGGAAGGCTCGGTGGCTCACCTTTTGAAGGGAAAAAATAGGGATTCCTGGTTTCGTTCATCGGTGCGGGCGGTATTTCATGCCCTGTGGATTTATCCTGTTATACTGTTGTTCCTTGGTGTATCTTCTGTTCATGCTGTCCACAAGGGTGCAGGCCCACTTGCCTGTGGTAGCTGTCACACCATGCACAACAGCCAGGGTGGTTCCTCTGCAAGTCCTGACAACCTGGGTGGTGCAACTGGTGGTTCCATAGTGCTTTTAAGGGGTAATGTGACCACAAGGGCAGAGGTGCATAAACTGTGTCTTCAGTGTCATGCGTCAAACGGCAGTCAGGCAGATGACACGCATCCACCCCAGAATGTCAAGGCACCAAAGGTCTGGAGCACTGCGACATGGACTGATGATGACCCCTTCAACCTTATCGGTGCGGGTGGAAACTTCTCTCCCGAGCTTGATGCAAGCTGGAATGTTACCACACCCAAGGCCCTTGGTTACGGGCATTCACTTGGAGAGACCAATGTTACCCCGCCCGGGGGCGATACACAGATAAGTGAGTTTACCTGTACAAACTGTCATGACCCCCACGGAACATCTGACCTTAACGACACGAATATAAACCTTTTCAGAAACCTGAAGGTCAATCCCACAGGTGCTGGGGCCAATTCAGGGGTGAAGTTTTACACGGGCACCACCGAGTACTACAGGCACAAGAGCTATGTGGGTGGTGTTAATGGCACATATTTTGGTGGTAACGAGCTTGACAGCGCTGGCCAGGTTATCTGGCCTGTCTACAGGGGCACCCTTACGGGAGACCCTGTAACAGACAGTGTTAACAGCAATTCCTATGGTACCGGTAATGACACCTCTGGCACCACTGACGGAACAGTGCCTGCCACCATGTCCCGCTGGTGTGCCCAGTGTCACGATAACTGGCATGAGGAAATATCTCCCTCGAACCAGGACCGCACAGAAAACCTGGATTCAAGAAGGCACGCTGTAAACTCCATGATGCCCAGGGCTGCATCCGCAGGTTGTGCGGGTACATGTCACATATCGCTTCTTGACAGGGTCAACTACAATGATGCACTCATACAGGCAGGCAAGGGAATTCCCGTGACCGCAAGCAAGTTCTACAGTGCAAACAGCTACTATCTGCCCACTGACACCACGGGAGCAAGCTTTAACGGCATGGATGACCTTACAGGAGGGGACAACCACAAGGTGTTCTGCCTTTCATGCCACTTTGCCCATGCGGGCCCGTATCTTGACGGGCTGAGGTGGAATTACCTTAACTCGGTTTCAACAGGCTCACAGGATGTAAACAGTGTGCCCTCTAACAAGGGCTGTCAGCTATGCCATAACAGATAGAGTTGATGTAAGGGTAAATACCGTGGTAAGACTTTAAGGGTGACGATGCCCCGCAGACTCACTACCGAGGTGCGGGGTTATTTTTTAGTTTAAAATTACAGTAAGGGGTGCATACAGCCTTGCAACAGTCCTGGATACACAGCCCTGGTGTTTTTCCTTGCTGTTACCACAGGGCAACGGCAGACTCCATGAGATGCGAAGCTGGGTGGGAGGAATAACGGGTAAGTTCTCTGACGGTGGTAATTACACGCCCGTTGTGGTGAATAATGTTCCCATATGGCCTGTCTACAGGGGCAATCCCACTGTTGCTCTTAACAATAATGTTTACGATGGTATAAAGGGTCCTGATGACCATGCGACCAGACCGAGCGGTATGGCAGGCTGGTGTGCGAGGTGTCATCTGTTCTTCCACGAGGTAAGGGTTCCTGCCAGTGCAAGCGGGGAGGACTGGGCGAAGACATCCTGTGTCAGCGGTCCTAAGCGATAGCGATGTGTCAGGGGCAGGGGTGGACACCATAGACTGGGCACACTATAACTCCATACCCGATGGTTTCAAACTGCCAGTTGCCAACACGGGCACCAGCCTTGACCAGGAATTCTACTACGCAGATGCAGACAACGAGGACAAGGTCTTCTGCCTTTCGTGTCACTTTGCCCACGGCGGGCCGTACTGCGATGCACTCAGGTGGGACTATATTACCAATGTGGTGCAGGGTGACCAGACGGGTAACGCCATTCCCTCAAACCTGGGCTGTCAGCAGTGCCACAGCAGATAATCCTCTTTTACAGGGGCATCCTCCGGGAAAGAGAAGATTTTTCTTGACATCCATAATTGAAAATGATAAAAAAAAAAAAAAAGTCCTGACGGATTCCTGACTCAGGGCCGAGGCTGTTATTGAAGGGTGGTGTGGTCATGGTGGTACTTTTCCGGGGTGATGCCCCTGTCAGCACGGTGTAAGGATAGAAATCTTAAAAGCAGGATGGTTGAAAATGATAATTAATATCAATATAATAATGAAAGGAGGTACACATTGATGAGGATGTCATGGAAGGTTCTTCTGTTAGCGTGGTTCATTGTGGCAGGCATTCTGCCTGCTGTTGCAGGTGAGAGGGAGGAAAGGTTAAGGGAGATAGAACAGAAAATAGAGGTGCTCGCAGAGGAGGTGGAAAAACTCAGGCTCGGGGCTGTTGCAGAGCCAGAGTATATATCCTACACAGGGCTTGGCCCGGCTGCATCAAAGGTCTACGGGGTGGACCGAGGGCTCTCAATAGGTGGATACGGTGAGATAGCGTACGCAAACTACCAGCACAGCTCAAAGAACGACCTTGCGGACATATACAGGTTCATACTCTATACGGGTTACAAGTTCAACGACTGGATAGTGATGAACACAGAACTTGAGTTCGAACACGCTGGCATAGGCAATGTGGAAAAGAGAAAGGCAGAGACAACCGTTGAATTCATGTATCTTGACTTCATGCTCTCCAAACCTTTTAATGTAAGGGCAGGCTACATGCTCATGCCCATAGGGTTTATAAACGAGTATCACGAGCCATCGGTCTATTATGGTTCATTCAGGCCCGATCTGGAAACATACATAATACCATCTACATGGAGTGAGATAGGCCTTATGGCATACGGAAGTGTGGGTAATGTGGCATACAAAACAGCAGTTGTAAACGGGCTCAGGGCAGACCTCTTTAAGAGCTCAAGCTGGATAAGAAGTGGCAGACAGAAGGCTGCAAAGATAAATGCAGACAGGGGAGCAGTGCTGCTCAATCTCAACTGGGCCTTAACCCCTGGCGTAACACTTGGAGGAACCTACTACCATGGACTTGCAGGAAGTGCCAGAGGAGGTGTGTCCGCTGACAGCGTAAGCCAGCCAAGAAGGGGCACCGTAAAGCTCTGGGAACTTCATGCAGAGGCCCGCATAAAGGCAGTGGAACTCAGGGCACTGTACACAAGGGGCAGTATAGATGGAAACAGATGGTTCAGCTCAAGTGGCATAGGAAAAAGGGTTGAGGGATGGTATGTTGAGGGTGCGGTGGACCTGCTCACACTCCTTGCCCTCTCAACAGAATACTCACTGCAACCCTTTATACGATATGAGAGCTATGACCTCAATGACCAGGTCTTTCCAGGTGATACACCTGATGGCAGACTTAAAAGAACCGTTACAACCATGGGTATAAGCTTCAAGCCACATCCAAATGTGGTGATCAAGGCTGACTACCAGTGGAGGGATACAGATTCAGCACTTCCCGCAGGCAAGGGTACAGGATACGACGAATACAAGATAGACCAGTTCAACACCGCCATAGGGTTTCTCTTCTGACACGGGGTAAGGAAAGGCCATGCCATATGTGGTAAAGATTGCCATACTGCTCTGCCTTACCGCAGCTGTAGCCCACGGGAGGGTCTATTACACAAGGGATGAGGCCCTCCTGCGGGTATTTGGAGACACAGAAACGGTGGAAAAGATAACCCTGTATCTTACAAGGGAGGAGGCAAAAAGGGTGGCAGAGAGGGCAAGGGTAAAAGAGGTGTCAAGGCTTTTCACATACTACAGGGGGGTCAGAAACGGAAAGGTTACAGCCTATGTGACATTCGTAAGCCATGTGGTGAGAACCAGATACGCGGTTACCATGGTGGTGCTGAACCCTGACCTCTCTGTAAAGATGGTGGAGGTGGTTGCCTTCTACGAGCCAGAGGAATACCTGCCTGATAAACGCTGGTTTGCACAGTTCAGGGGTAAAAGACTTACCAACAGCCTCTGGCCAAAAAGGGACATCCAGACAGTAACAGGGGCAACCCTGAGTGTGAACACCATAGTGCGTGAGACAAGAAAGGTGCTTGCTTTGTTTGAAACAGTACTTGAAAGGGAGAGGAAAAGGTGAAGTTTCTCTCAAACGGTGGCCATCTCGAGCCCAACAGACCGTTTACAAGGCTCAGCCTCATCCTGGGGCTTTTCTTCATAGTGCTCTTCTGGTTTACCAACATACTTCTTTTCACCGCAAAGATGGGGTTCAGCTATCAGACGGTTGTGGAATACTACCTTGGTAATGAAGAGCTCTTCAGAGGGCCTGTATCCTATCTCGGACTTCTTGAGACAACCCACGCACATCTTTTTGCATACGCACTTATGCTGATTCTTCTCAACCATCTTTTTGCCTTCGCAGAGCTTGCACCCCGCTGGAAGCTCACAGGCATAGGGCTTACATGCGCAAGTGCACTGCTTGAGATTGCATCGGGCTGGCTTGTTGTGTATGTCGCAGAGGAGTTTGCCTGGGTAAAGCTTCTCTCCTTCGTTACCCTCCAGATAACACTTGCGGTGGTCATAGGGTTTGTAATGTTCTCCGTCATAAAGGGCAGGCCGGTAAAACCAGATTGACACCCCTTAAGAAGGTGTGTTAGAATCCAACCCTAAAAATACGGTCACGGAGGGAAAGTATGAAGGCCCTCATACTTGCAGGGGGCAGTGGGACAAGACTCTATCCTGTCACAGTGGTTGTGAACAAACACTTCCTGCCCATATACAACAAACCCATGATATATTATCCACTTTCTCTGGTAATGCTACTCGGCATAAGGGAGGTGCTCTTTGTTGTAAACCCCGAGGATGAGGAGAACTTCAGAAAGCTCTTTGGCGGTGGAGAGAAACTTGGCATGAGGATAAGCTACACCGTGCAGGACTCACCCCGCGGGCTTGCAGACGGGCTCGTGCTCGCAGAGGAGTTCGCAGAGGGAGATAACCTGTGCATGATGCTCGGCGATAACATATTCTTCGGACACGAGCTCGTAAACATAATGAAGGAGGCAAGAAGGGACATTGAAGAAAACGGTGGTGCCTATGTGTTCGGCTACTATGTCAATGAGCCCAGAAGGTTCGGCATAGTGGAGTTCGATGAAGAGGGCAGGGTGGTATCCCTTGAGGAAAAACCACAGAAGCCAAAGTCCAACTACGCGGTAACAGGCATGTACTTCTACGACAGCCACGCCATAGAGATAGCAAAAAACATAAAGCCGTCCTGGAGGGGAGAGCTCGAGATAACCTCGGTAAATCAGGAGTACCTCAGAAGGGGTAACCTCAAGGTGAAGCTTCTTGGCAGGGGATTTGCCTGGTTTGATACGGGCACACATCACAGCTTTCTTGAGGCGAGCAGTTTCATAGAGACCATAGAGAACAAGACAGGGCTCATGATAGGCTGTATAGAGGAGATAGCCTACAAAAACGGCTGGATAGATAAGGACACACTGCTTGTTGCTGCAAAAAGCCTCGATAAGACAGACTACGGCACATATCTTAAAAAAGTTGCAGAAGAGGAGATATTCTGAAGGCCCATGCCCTTTGAGTTCGAAAGAACAGAACTGCCAGGGCTTGTGCTTGTAAAGCCCCGTGTGTTCAGAGACCAGAGGGGCTTTTTCATGGAGACATACAAACACTCTGACTTTGAAAGGGCCGGCATAGGGGAGCCCTTCGTGCAGGACAACCATTCACGCTCTGCAAGGGGTGTGCTCAGGGGACTGCACTACCAGCTCAACCCGAGGGCACAGGGAAAGCTGGTAAGATGCATAAGGGGGGCTGTGTTCGATGTTGCAGTAGACATAAGAAAAGGTAGCCCAACCTTTGCAAGGTGGTTTGGCATAGAGCTTACAGAGGATAACGCATACATGCTGTGGATACCCCCGGGGTTTGCACACGGCTTTCTTGTGCTCACAGATGTCGCAGAGGTTGTATACAAGGTGTCAGGGGCAGAATACTCCCCCGAGTACGAGAGAACCATAATATGGAACGACAGGGATATATCCATAAAGTGGCCCCTCAGGGCAGAGGAAATAGTGCTTTCAGACAGGGATAGCCTTGCACCAGCACTCAGGGATGCAGAGATAAACTTCACCTTCCAGGAGGATTAAAACCCTTCCAGACAGGGCAGGTGAGCTCTTCAGGGGGTGTTTATCCCTCCCGTTTGTGTTGATTATAAGCCTTGTGTAAAGTAAAATACCTTAATTCCCTTTAATAAGGATTTTCCATGAACACCCCTGGCGGACAGGCTGTAAGGCTTATAGAGTGGTTCAGGGGATTATCCCCGTGGCAGAGCCTTGTCATAATAGTTCTGTTTGCACTGTTTCTCAGGGTCTACATAATAGCCAGTGCGGTTACCATATCTGTTGACGGTGCAACAGACCTTGGCCTTGCAAGGGCGTTTGTTGAGGGCAGGTTCAGCGATGCCATAGACCCCAGACGCCCGCCACTTTATCCACTGCTTGTTAGCCTCCTCTATCCGCTTACAGGAGAGCTTGAGCTTTCGGCAAGACTCGTATCCCTTGTATTCGGGCTTCTCATAATACCCCTCGGGTTCTGGCTTGGCAGAACCATCTATGATGAGCGCACTGGCATTCTTACCGCATTCTTTATAAGTCTGCACCCATATCTTATACGCTACTCTGGAGAGACCCTGCGAGAGACCACATACTGCTTTTTTGCCATGCTTGTTGTGGGGCTTGCAATGAAGGCGGTAATGGAAAAAAGGGCGGTGGTTATGATACTTGTCGGGGTGGTCTCCGCACTGGCATATCTGAATAAACATGTTTCCCTTGGATTCCTCATGATATTCACCCTCTGGATAGCCTTGAGAAACCTGAAAGAGCTTAAAAGGGACTGGCACATAAGGGCAGTTCTTATAGGCTGTGGATGGCTCGTATTCGTTGTGGTCGCACTGTTTTATCTTGTCTTCCTATACGAAAGAACGGGCACTGTTACCATCACGGCAAAGGTGGCACCAGCGGGTGTACTGTACGATATGCTGAATACCATAACCCTTGGAAACTCCAACCTGGCGGTATTCTTCAGCCGTTTTCCAGAGGCACTATCTGTGCCATTTCTCGTATTCTTTGTCTGGTATCTTGCCGCAAGAAGAAGGGAGGGCTTTACAGAAAAGGAGAGGTTTGTTCTATTCGTAATACTCGTCTACACGGTGGTTCACATGCTGATTCTTCCTGAAAGGCGATACTTCGTAAGACTTACCCCCTTTATTGCTGTGTTCGTTGCATGGGGCTTTGAAAGATTTACCCACTGGGCACACGAAAGATTCAGGGAAAGGGCCCCTCTGGTTATGGCCTGCACCCTTGTTGCTGTAATAGTTGCCCAGCTCTATCAGGGGCTTACATCCCTTCACGCCCACAGACTTGCAGAGAGACTTGCAGGAAGATGGATACTTGAAAATCACGGAACAGGTGCAACTGTGCTTGCAAGAAAACCCATAGTGAGTTTCTACGCGGATGCAAACTTTGTTCACCTCAAAGAGGGCCTTACACCCGAAGAGCTTGGAGAATATATAAAGAAAAAAGATATAGATTATATCGCAGGTTATGAGAAAAACTTAAAACACATTATTAGAAAACTTGATAGAACAGGTGGGGTGGAGCTTCAGAGACTTAAGAGTTTTGAGCCTGTAGAGGGCAGAAGGTATGTGGTCTACGGGATTGTTAGGAGGTAACCGCCCTGCCGGTGTGATATATTATACCTGGGGTTTTAATCTTCTGAGTCCATGAAGAACAGGGCAGGCATAGTGCTTCTATTCATAACCGATGCCATCACCATAGTTGCGGTATTTTACCTTTCTGTGGCATTCAGAAGGTGGGTTTTGCCCGTAATATTCGAGGGACTGCCTGAATTCACCGGAGACATCTGGACATACTACTGGATATTCTTCATATGGTTTGGTGTGATGGTCTACGAGGGTGGATATTCCAGAAGGTTTACCTTCTGGGATGAGGTCAAGTTTGTCTGGAAGAGTGTGGTGCTCACCTCGGTTATAATATTTGCTATACTTTTTATTGGCAAACAGGGTGCCATGTTCTCAAGGGCTGTTATACTGAACATGGCGCTTATGTCCTTTGTGATTGTGCCCATTACGAGGCCATTTTTCAAGGGGCTTATATACAGGCTGGGGCTTATGAAGAGAAGGGTGCTCATAATAGGTGCTGGAGAGACTGGCAGAACAGCCAGGTCTGCCCTCCAGAGCGAGCCAAACCTGGGCTATGAGGTGGCAGGCTTTGTGGACGATGATACAGGGGTGCGAACCATAGATGGCATAAAGGTGCACCGCGGTGTGGACAGGGTTGAAAGGTACATAAAGCTGTGTCGCATACAGGATGTGGTTATAGCAAAGCCAGAGCTCGAAAGAGACAGACTCATAAGTATTATAAACAGGATACAGCACAAGGTGGAAAACACCCTCTATATACCAGACATATCAGGCATTGCGGTGCTGGGCACAGAACTCAGGCACTTCTTCTACGAGCAGACAATGGTCATAGAGATAAAGAACAACCTTGAACACCTTGGAAACTACATCATAAAGAGGGGGTTTGACTACACGGTGGCGGTTCTCCTGTCTCCTGTGCTTTTTGTGCTCATGGTGGTTATATCCTGCATTATAAGGCTTAACTCACCAGGGCCTGCCCTTTTCAGACAGACAAGAATAGGCAAGGATGGCAGACCCTTTATGTGCTACAAGTTCAGAACCATGTATGTGGACGCTGAAGAGAGACTCGAGGAGATACTGGCAACTGACCCTGTAAGAAGAGAGGAATGGCAGAAGTACAGAAAGCTTAAGGATGACCCTCGGATAACCTCTGTTGGAAGGTTTCTAAGAAGGACATCCCTTGATGAGCTTCCACAGATACTGAATGTGCTCAGGGGCGAGATGAGCCTTGTGGGACCAAGGCCCGTTACCCACGAGGAGATAGAGAGATATTACAGGGACTCCGCAGAGCTGTGTTTTTCCGTGCCTCCTGGCATTACGGGGCTGTGGCAGGTCTCCGGAAGGAGTAACACAGACTATGAATACCGCGTGAAACTCGACAGCTGGTATGTGAGAAACTGGAACCTCTGGCTCGATGTGGTTATACTTCTTAAGACAGTTGCCGTTATACTCAAAAGAGAAGGGGCACGCTGACAGAGGATGGATTACAGAAAAGAACTCTACAACCGCTACATATCCACCCACACATCACACCACGATGGAAAACCCAGCATTGAGGAGTTTGAACAGCGCTGTGCAGTCTACAGGGCACAGCTTGCAAGGTTTATTCCGCAGAGAAAAGACATAGATGTGCTTGATGTGGGCTGTGGCACGGGCAGTGTCGTGTGGTGGCTCCACAGCGAGGGCTACCACAGGGCAATGGGTGTGGATGTCAGCGAGGAGCAGATAAGGGCTGGAAAGGCCCTGGGGGTGGAAAACATAGAGAGGGCAGAACTCAGCGAGTTCCTGCAGGATGTTAAAGACAGATTCCACATCATAATAGCCAGGGATGTGCTGGAACACATGGAAAAGGAGGAGCTCATCTGTGTACTCAGGCTCTGCCACAGGGCACTCAAAAAGGATGGAAGAATCATCATCCAGGTGCCAAACGGTGAGTCTCCATTTTTCGGGCGCATACGCTACGGAGACTTCACCCACCAGCTTGCCTTTACACGCAGAAGCATAACCCAGGTGCTGAGCTCTGTGGGGTTCAGAAACATAAGGGTATACCCTGTAAGACCTGCTGGAACAGGATTAAAAACCACCATGAGGGCACTCCTCTGGCGCTTCACAGAACTCTTCTACAGGGCACTGCTATTTACAGAGATTGGAGCTGAAAAAACCATAGTCACCCAGAACATCCTCACCGTCGCAGATAAATAAAAAATTATTCATACATGCAGAAGAGCATACTCATAATAGGCAACTATCCTCCGCCATTCGGGGGTGTGCCAAGACACATAGAAGGCCTTGCCCCGTTCCTTGTAAAGAGGGGCTGGAGTGTGCACATACTCTCTGGCGGTAACACAGGCAGAGAAGAAAAAAACGGCTTTACCGTATATAAACCCACAAGATGGGAGAAACTCAAGGCAACCTTTGAGTTCCTCTCACACCCTGACTGGAGAAAAAAAACCACCCTTGAGATGCTCAAAAAGGAAAACCCAAAGGAAAGCCTTGCAACAATGGCATATGTTGCCATAGGGGCAAGACTTATAAAGGAGCATGGAATCAACATCATAAGTGCCTATAATCTTTACACCTATGCCCCTGTTGGTGCGATATTGAGTAACACCTGTGGGGTGCCCCTCGTGGTGACCAATTTTGGTGAGATATTTGACAGAGAGGGTTATTTTGCCAGAAACATGGGGCTTGTAATCCGCATATGTGGCACCGCTGTTAAGTTGCTTGCCATGAGCAGGCACTGTGCCGAGAGTTACAGGCGTATAGGGCTTTCTCCTGATGTGGAGGTTATACCCTACGGGGTTGACCTTGAGTGTTTCAACCCTGCAAGGGACGGTTCCATCATAAGAAGAAGACTCGGTATAGGAGAGGACGCAGGGGTTGTGCTCTTTGTGGGCAGACTTGTAAGGGAGATGGGGGTGGATGTGCTTGCAGAGGCAGTTCCAGGTGTGCTGGGAAGAACAGAGGATGCAAGGTTCATAATAGTTGGTGAGAGGGGGGAATGTCTTAAAAGGCTTTTGAGGCTTGAGGCAAGATACAGGGGCAGGGTGTTTGTAAGGTGCGGGGTGAGTCTGGAGGAGTTACCCCTCTATTATGCCAGTGCAACAGTTGTTGTTGCCCCCACCACTGGAGAAAGGGCCTGTGGAAGCCTTGCGTCCATAGAGGCCATGGCGTCAGGAAAGGCTGTGGTTGCAAGTGGTGTGGGTGGCATACCAGAGATAGTGGAGGACGGGCTCACAGGCATACTGGTACCGCCACAGAGCCCCGCCCTGCTTGCAGACGCACTTGTTAAGCTTCTGAAAAACAGGCCCCTCAGAGAAAGTATGGGCAGAGAGGGAAGAAAAAGGGCAGAGACCTATTTTGACGAACACAGAACAGGCTCAAGGATTGAGGCACTGTTCAGTAAAATCGTGGAGGAGCGGTAAGGGGTATGCTCTGGTCCCTTGTACAGATGGCAGGCAGACAGGGTGTGGGGCTGTTTGTCTTCCTTGTGCTCGCCACACTGCTTGAGCCAGCAGACTTCGGCCTTCTCGGCATGGCACTGGTTGTTACCTCGTTCATACAGGTGTTCTCAGAGGTTGGTTTTGGCTCTGCACTCATACAGAGGCACAAACTCAGACAATCTCACATAAGCTCGGTGTTCGTTCTGAACATCCTTCTCGGCGTTGTGCTCACAGTTGCGGGTGCTGCCATGTCTCTGCCAGGGGCATGGTTTTTCAACATCCCCGAGCTTGAGCCCATTATAGCTGTTCTATCGCTCGGGTTTTTCATAAACGCATTTTCAAACACCCACACAGCCATTGCCTTAAGGAAGATGCGCTTCAGAGCCCTTGCCGTAAGGGATGTGGTCGCATCCGTTACATCAGGTATTGCAGGTATAGCCATGGCCTATGCAGGATACGGGGTGTGGAGCCTTGTGGTACAGAGCCTTGTTGGAGGGCTTGTATCCACCGTGCTTGTGTGGCTTATGGTGGATGTAAGGGTGTCTCTAAGGGATGCATCCCTAGATGCACTGAGAGAGCTATGGCCATACACCTCGAGTATATTTGCATTCAATGTGATAAAGTACTTCGCACAGAATGCTGATAAGCTTCTTGTGGGCTATCTTCTTGGCTCCATTGCCCTGGGGCTGTATACCTTTGCCTTCAGGGTGGTGGTACTTCCTGTAAGCCTCTTTGTTGGGGCCATAGGGAATTATCTTTTTCCAAAGTACTCAAAACTTCAGAACAATGTGAAGGTGATAGGGGAGTCCTACGGGTTTATACTGAAGATAATAAACACGGTGGTCTTTCCCGTGCTCATTCTCTTTGTGGTGGGCTCTCCATTCTTCGTTTCACATGTGTGGGGTGAGAGGTGGATGGATGCGGTGCCCATTATGCAGACCCTTGCCCTGCTTGCCTTCGTGCAGTCCATCATATCGCCTGTGGGGCAGGTTATGAAGGCCCTTGGCAGACCACAGTGGCTTGTAAGGTGGTCTGTCTACATAACACTGGTTGTTATGGTATTCATCTGGTATGGAGCAAGGCTTTACGGGCTTGAAGGTGCCACATGGGGCATAACACTGGCATATCTTACAGGAGTGCCTGTAAACCTCGTTATACTGAAAAGGCTTATAGGCCTCAGGCCACTGGGTGTGGCAAACGCCCTTTACCCATCGGTGGTTGCAGGATGCATTACGGTGGTGCCCGCACTGTGGATTATCCTTGAAAGACCGTTCACACCCCTTGAAAATCTCTTCTTACTTGTTGCGGGAAGCATAATAATATATATACTTAATATGACACTGCTCGACAGGGAGTTTGTAACAGAGGTAATAAAAAGGCTCAGACAGAGGCTTGAGGCAACAAGGTGATGCCATGGACAGAAAGATACTTGGCTTTATACCAGCCCGCGGGGGCTCAAAGAGGGTGCCAAAGAAGAACATCCAGCCCCTGTGCGGAAAACCGCTTATAGCCTACACCATAGAGTCTGCAAGGGCATCACGCCTTATAAACAGGGTTATAGTGTCAACGGATTCCCCGCAGATAGCAGAGGTCGCCAGAATGTACGGGGCAGAGGTGCCATTTCTCAGGCCCGAGAGTATTTCACGCAGTGGTTCAACCGAGATGGAGTTTTTCGAGCATGCCCTGAGCTGGCTTGAGGAAAACGAGGACTACGAGCCCGACCTCATAGTGCTACTCTATCCAACCTCTCCACTGAGGAGGGCTGAATCCATAGACCGTGCCATAGAGACCATGCTCTCTCATCCCGAGGCAGACTCACTGAGGTCTGTCAGACGCTGTTCAGAACATCCCTACAAGATGTGGGTAA
The DNA here is from genome assembly GCA_027017505.1 of bacterium. GTDB lineage: Bacteria > Desulfobacterota > GWC2-55-46 > GWC2-55-46 > DRQE01 > DRQE01. The sequence goes on along the minus strand of JALUQR010000067.1, from coordinate 13,456 downwards.
TAGAGGAGGGCTATCTGAAGCCCTTTGTTAAGGGTATGGATGCAAACATACACACCCTTGCATATCACCTTCTGCCAGAGGTTTACATACAGAACGCAAGCATATACATAACAAAACCCTCCACCCTGAGGGAGAAGGGCTCACCCACAGGGGATGTTATAATACCCTTTGTCATGGACGAGATTGAATCCATAGATATAAACACCCCTCTGGACTTCCACCTTGCGGAGCTCATCCTCAAGGAGCTCGAAGGTGCCCGTTGAGAGGATAAAAGAGCTTGCAAAAAAGAGCCGTATCCTGAGGGTCCTCACAAGAAAGTACCGCATCCACACACGCCAGCCCCGCTGGGATGAACTTCTGAGAAAAGATAGAAAACTCTGGGAGGACTCTCTTAGAAGGGTAGAAAACACCGAGAGGGTGCTTCTGCCCACAACCATAGGTGCCTATGTTACGGGAACAACACTTGAAAGCCTTCTTGCAGTTGCCCTCACCCTGAGGGGGGTGAAAACAGAGGTGCTTCTGTGCGATGGTGTGCTTCCTGCCTGTTTTGACTGCTGGATAGGATGGTTCAGAGACCAGAAAAGGTTTGCCCGTTATGGCCCACACAGAGACCTCTGCCCCGATTGTTTCAGCCCATCCTACCGAATGTTCAGGAGCCTGGGCATAGGGGTCCACCGATACAGCGAGTTTCTCACAGAAGAGGACCTGGACTCTGCAGACCGTATATCCTCTTCCATACCCGTAGAGGATGTGGAGCACTTCACCATAGATGGTATCAGGGCAGGAGAACATGCCCTTGCGGGCACCCTGAGGTTCTATGCCCGTGGAGACCTCGGCAGAGAACCCTGCAGAGAGGAGATTCTAAGACGCTACCTTAAGGCCTCAATACTTACCGCACGGGTTATGGAAAGACTGCTTGAAAGGAGAGACTACCTCTGTGCGGTCTTCCACCACGGTATATATGTGCCACAGGGCATAATAGGTGAGGTCTGCAGAAAAGAGGGTGTTAGGGTTGTAAACTGGAACCCTGGCTACAGGAAAAACACCTTCATCTTCAGCCACCACGATACCTACCACCATACCATGCTCACAGAACCCGTGGAAAACTGGCGGTATATAGGCTGGAACAGAACCCTTGATAAAAAGCTTGCAGACTACCTTAAGAGCAGGTGGCAGGGAAGCCAGGACTGGATATGGTTTCACGAAAGACCAGAGTTTGACCTTAAAAGCATAGCTTACAGAACAGGCATAGACCTTTCAAAACCCATGATAGGGGCACTCACCAGTGTTATGTGGGATGCAAAACTCCATTACCCGTCAAACGCCTTCTCTTCCATGCTTGAGTGGATGATTGCAACCATCGAGTACTTTAAAAAAAGGCCCGAGCTTCAGCTCGTAATAAGAATACATCCCGCAGAGATAAGGGGCACCCTTCCGTCAAGACAGCGCATGAACCAGGAGATAGCAAGGCTTTATCCCAGACTGCCTGAAAACATAAGGGTCATACCACCTGAAAGCCGTGCAAGCACCTACGCAATAGCCCGGGCATGTGACACCGTAATCATATACAACACCAAAACAGGCATAGAGCTTTCTGCCATGGGTGTGCCAGTTATAGTTGCAGGTGAGGCATGGATAAGAAACAAGGGGTTTGCCATGGATGTTACAGACCCGAAACAGTACTACGAACTGCTCGATACCCTTCCACTGAGAAAAAGAATGCCAGAGGACAAGACCCTTCTTGCAAAAAAATACGCCTATCACTTCTTCTTTCGCAGGATGATACCCCTTGAGTTCATGACACCCACGGGCAGTAACCCGCCGTTCAGGATAGGGCTTGAGAGCATAAGGGAGCTTCTGCCAGGTGTATCAAGGGGGCTTGATGTGGTCTGCGGTGGAATACTTTATGGAGAGGAGTTTATATATCCCGCAGAGCTTCTTGAAGAAGAAAAAATCACCCCACAAATGTAAATTATTGTTGCAATCCATGTAAAGATGGTATATAATGATTTACATCCAGCTGGAATTCCTTCCATGAATCTGCAACCCCTGAATCTTTCAACCTGTTTTTGAGGTATTCTTGGGGCAGGGTATGTACCCTGCGGTGATTGCCTTCCATGAATCTGCAACCTGGTTTTTAAATGGTGCTGACAGGGTTATCCCCTGTCTGTAGTTTCCTTCCAGGAATCCGCAACTGTGTCTTCAGGGCATGGCACTCTGGCAGGGTCCTGCACCCTGCGAACGCTTCCGTGAATCCTCAGCGGTGTGTGAGGTTGGTGGGGTTATACATTAGGGATTTCTCCTGCGGGTCTTCAGCCTGAGGAAAAAACTTAACAAGGATGTGTGCCATGAAGACCATTTCCTTTGGCAGAAGCAGAATATCCACAAAGGGGCCATGCTATGTTATTGCAGAGATAGGGCACAATCATCAGGGTAACCTGGAGACAGCACTCAGGATGATACAGGTTGCAGCAAGCTGTGGTGTGCAGGCGGTGAAGTTCCAGAAAAGGGACAACAAGACCCTCTACACCAGGGAGTTTTACAACAAGCCCTATGATAACGAGAACAGCTATGGGGCAACCTACGGTGAGCACAGGGAGTTCCTTGAGTTCGGCATGGATGAGTACAGAGAGCTCAAACGGTGTGCAGAGGAGAATCAGGTGGAATTTATGGCAACCGCATTTGACCACAAAAGCGTGGACTTCCTTGAAGAACTCGGGGTTACATGCTACAAGACAGCGTCTGGAGACCTTACCAACATACCGCTTCTTACCTACATCGCAAGGCTCCGTAAACCCATGTTCATATCCACAGGTGCAGCAACACTGGACGAGATAAGGATAGCCTACGAGGCGGTTATAAAACACAACGATAAGATATGCCTCATGCACTGTGTTGCAGGCTATCCCACAGAGTATCACAACCTCAACCTCAGGGTGATAGAGACCCTCAAAAGGGAGTTCCCTGAGGCAATAATAGGCTATTCAGGCCATGATAACGGGATTCTCGCTGCGGTGATAGCCTACATGCTGGGTGCGACAGTGGTGGAAAAACACTTCACACTTAACAGGTCATGGAAGGGCACAGACCACAAGTTCTCCCTTGAGCCCGAAGGGCTGAGAAAACAGGTCAGAGACCTAAGACGCGTGGACATGGCCCTTGGCGATGGAAGGCGCATTATATACGACTTCGAGATGGAAGCAAGAAAGAAGATGGGCAAGGGCATATACACCACAAGACCGCTTCCAAAGGGTAAGGTGATAACCTGGGAGGACATTACACTCAAGACCCCTGCAAACGGCACACCACCTTACATGATGGACAGGATAGTTGGAAAGAGGCTCCGGGTTAGCCTTGATGAGGAGGCCCCTATCTCGCCAAATCTTCTGGAGTAGGGATGAACGATACGAGAGAACTCAACAGGATAGCACACACCATAGAGCTCATAGTGTTTGACTTCGATGGTGTGTTTACAGATAACAGGGTGCTCGTTCTGGAGGATGGCAGAGAGGGGGTATTCTGCTCCAGGGCAGATGGCTTCGGGCTTGATGCGGTAAGGGCACACGGGGTGGAACTGCTGGTCATATCGAAAGAGGTCAACCCTGTGGTGAGTGCAAGGTGCAGAAAGCTCGGGCTTCGCTGTATACAGGGGTGTGATAACAAAAAAGATGTACTCATAAAGGAGGCAGAAAGGCTGGGTATACCGCTTGAACGCGTTGCATACATGGGAAACGACATAAACGACCTTGAGTGCCTCAAGATAGTGGGGCTTCCAGCCTGCGTGAACGATGCGCACCCGAGTGTGCGGAAGGTATCCGCATACATAACAGATGCAAGGGGAGGATACGGTGCGGTAAGGGAATTCTGTGACTACATAGCAGGGATTAAGGCAGGCACATATGAGGGGAACTGAAAAAACAGGCCCAGGAGAGCTTGAAAGACTCTTCGGTCTTAAAGGCAAGGTTGCCATAGTAACAGGGGCAGCAGGCCAGCTCGGCGGAGAGTATGTAAGATGCCTTCTGGGAGCAGGTGCAAGGGTGGGAGCATTTGACATAAACTTCAATAACCCCGGATCCACACTTCCAGACGAAGATTCAGAGGATTTCATAAAAGTAAGGGTGGATGTAACGGACAGGGCGTCCATAGAGAGGGGACTCGATGAGGTTATTAAAAAGCTGGGCTCACCAAATATACTTGTGAACAACGCTGGTATAGATGTGCCACCAGATTCAACAGTCCAGACAGGCCCGTTTGAGACATATCCAGAGTCCTCATGGGATGAGATAATGCGGGTGAATCTTAAGGGAATGATGCTCTGCTGTCAGGTAATAGGCGGATATATGGCACAGAACGGTGGTGGCAGTATAATAAACATAGCGTCAATATACGGCATACTCTCACCCGACCAGAGGATATACCAGTACAGGGAGAGACCGTTTTTCAAACCCATCTCTTACTGTGTGAGTAAATCAGGGGTTCTTAACCTCACCCGTTATCTTGCAACATACTGGGCAGGAAAGAATGTGAGGGTGAATACCCTCACACTTGGTGGTGTCTTTAACAATCAGGACGAAAGATTTATCAAAAACTACTCAAACAGGGTGCCCCTGGGCAGGATGGCAAGGGCCGATGAGTACAACGGTGCAATACTGCTTCTGGCATCAGATGCGTCATCCTACATGACAGGGGCAAACCTCGTTGTGGACGGTGGATACAGTTGCTGGTAAGAGAAACCTGCCTGCTGGGGAGGTAACAATGACAGAGGAGTTTAAAAACTACATCGGTGGAGAATGGGTCTCTGCCAGAGAAGGCAAGACCTTTGAGAACACAAACCCGTCAAATGTGAATCAGGTAATAGGAACCTTCCCGCGCTCCTCAAAAGAGGATGTTCAGATGGCGGTAAGGGAGGCACTCTCTGCCTTTAATGACTGGAAGGCCACGCCTCCACCCGAAAGGGCAGAGATACTTTTCAGGGCGGGAAGACTCCTCATGGAGAGAAAAGAAGAACTTGCAGAGGTCATATCCCGTGAGAACGGAAAGACACGGAGTAGCTGTGCGGGAGAGGTGCAGTCAGCCATAGACATGGCAAACTACATGGCAGGCGAGGGCAGAAGGATGTTCGGCAGAACCACACACTCTGCCCTGAGAAGACGCTTTGCAATGACCAGGCGATATCCCGTGGGAGTGGTGGGAATAATACTTCCGTTTAACTTCCCCATGGCACTTTCAGCCTGGCGGGTCTTTCCAGCCCTCATATGTGGAAACACGGTGGTACTCAAATCTGATGAGCACTCTCCAGAGACAACCGTGCACTTTGTAAAGATTCTTGAAGATGCAGGCCTTCCAAAGGGGGTTTTAAACCTGGTTCACGGGTTCGGACCCGAGGTGGGCGAGGCAATCACCACACATCCAGACATAGCCCTTGTATCCTTCACAGGGTCAACTGCAACGGGCAGAAGGGTTGCGGAAAACTGCGTTAAAAGGGGTGCAAAGGTCTCGCTTGAGCTTGGTGGAAAAAACGGCGTGGTGGTTATGGACGATGCAGACCTTGAGCTCGCAGTGGATGGTGTTGTGTGCGGTGCGTTCAGTGTCGCAGGTCAGAGGTGTACCGCAACAGGAAGGGTTATAGTCCACAGGGATGTGTACGAAATATTCCTCTCCATGCTCATTGACAAAACAGAAAAACTTAAGACAGGCCCTGCAGATGATGACACAACTGATGTGACACCCCTTATAAGCAGGGCACAGCTTCAGAGGGTGCTGGGCTTTATAGAAAGGGCACAGAGGGATGGCTGTAAAATACTCACAGGAGGAACACAGCTTACAGGCGGGGTGTTCGACAGGGGTTACTATGTAAAACCCACCATAATAGAGTGCGATGGGCCTGAAAAAGAGATAGCCCGTGAGGAGGTCTTTGGACCTGTGCTCACAGTCCTCAGGGCAGAGGACTACGAGGACGCCATGGGAATACTCAACAGCTCACCATACGGGCTATCAGCGTCAATATTTACAAGGGATGTGACCGTTGCGTTCAACTTCCTTGAGGATGCAGACGCAGGGGTGTGCTACATAAATGCCCCAACCTTTGGCTCAGAACCACACATGCCCTTCGGAGGAATGAAACACTCGGGACAGGGCTATCGTGAGGTGGGCTGGACCGCAATAGAGACATACTCGGAGCTTAAAACCCTTTATGTGGACTACAGCGCAAGGATACAGAATGTGCAGTTCGTTGAAGACTGAAAAAAACAGAAGAGGGGTGCCATGCTCGAGATAAGATTCATACCACCAGAGGAGATAGAACGAATAAAGGCGATGGATGTGGACAGAATAAAGAAACTTGAGATTCTCGCAGATGTGTGCAGACTCAACACCCTTTCTGCGGTGAAAAAGGCAGGCTCGGGACACCTGGGTTCAAGCCTCAGTGCCATGGACATAGTGGTGTACCTCTACCTCTGCGAGATGAATGTCATAGAGAAGGGCGTGGATAACCCTGAAAGGGACATATACTTCTCTTCCAAGGGGCATGACTGCCCAGGACATTACTCGGTGCTTGTTACCGCAGGTATACTGCCCTACGGGATGCTCCTTAAGCTCAGAAGGCTTGGCGGGCTTGACGGACATCCCGATGTTAGCATACGCGGGATTGAGGCAAACTCGGGCTCCCTGGGTATGGGTATATCAAAGGCAAAGGGCATGGCACTGGCAAAGAGGATGAAGGGCGTGGGCGGAAGGGTCTTCGTGATGACAGGCGATGGAGAACTTCAGGAAGGCCAGATATGGGAGGCACTCCAGACAACAGCACACCAGAAGATAAACAATGTAACGGTGATCGTGGACTTCAACAAGATTCAGTCCGACAGACCCGTAAGCCAGATTATAGACCTCGGAGACCTTGAAAAAAAGTTCGAGCTCTTCGGCTGGCATGTGGAAAGATGCAACGGCCACGACTACAGGGCACTCAAGAGGACATTCGAAAACCTGAGAAAGATAGAGCACAAACCCAAGGCGGTAATTGCTGACACCATAAAAGGCAGGGGTGTTTCCTTTATGGAAGGCCCCAGGGCACTTAAAGAGGGCGGGGGGCTGTATCGCTGGCACGCAGGTGCACCCGATGATAACTCCTATGAGATGGCATACCAGGAGGTGCTTGAAAGAATAAACGCATCCCTCAGAGAGTGCGGGGAAGAACCTGTAAGAACAGAGCTTGTGGAAAAGAGAGAGAAGGGCAGGGTAAGACTTAAGGATGTTGCAGAGAAGGTGGTGGTTGCATTCTCCCAGGCACTGGTGGATGTGGGAAGAAGAAGAAAGGATGTGGTTGTGCTCGATGCAGACCTCTGTGCAGACTGCGGGCTCAGATCCTTTGAGGAGAACTTTCCAGAAAGGTTCATAGAAAACGGCATTGCAGAGCAGGACATGGTCTCCATGGCAGGGGGGCTTGCCCTTCAGGGCTATCTTCCAATAGTGAATTCCTTCGGGGTGTTTCTATCCTCAAGGGCAAACGAGCAGATATATACCAACGCAACGGAGAACACAAAGATAATCTATGTGTGCCACTACGCAGGGCTTATACCTGCAGGCCCTGGAAAGAGTCACCAGAGCCTGCGGGATATATCCCTTTTCGGTGCACTTCCAGGGTTTACGATTATAGAGCCCTGTAACGGGATTGAAACAGAATGGGCACTCAACTGGTGTGTGGATGAGGCAGAGGGTAGCTCCATGATGAGGCTTGTTATATCACCCTCGCCAAGAACCATAACACTGCCCCAGCACTACAGGTTCACCCCTGGCAGGGGCGCAATCCTTAAAGACGGCAGAGACAGCATCATATTCGGCTACGGGCCTGTGATGCTGAACGAGGCCCTCAGGGCAGCAGAACTGCTCGAACAGAGGGGATTCTCACTCAGGGTTGTAAACATGCCCTGGCTGAACAGAATTGATGCAGAATGGCTCGAGGATGTGGTACAGGAGTTTGACCACATCTTCGTTGTGGACAACCACTTCACCTACGGTGGTCTTGGCGATGCAATACTTAATGCCATGAATGAATCCCAGACACTCAGGGGAAGAAGACTCCACAAACTGGGACTCACAGAATACCCCCAGTGGGGAACACCACCAGAGGTGCTCAAATATCACGGCCTCGATGGACAGAGTATGGCAGAAAGGATACTGCAATCCACAGGTGTGAGGATATGAGAATACCTGAAAGAGAATCAGCACACCTGAAGGGTGCGGAGAAAAGACTTCTTAAAACAGTGTTTGCATCTGTTGAGGAGTATGAAAAGAGGTTTTTAATCACAAAGGACCACTACAGAAAGTACAAACTCCTGGAGCACGCAAAGAGCCTTCTCAGAGAGGAGCTCAAGAAAATAACCGAGCGGGTTGAGGAAAAGCTTGCAGAGCTTGAAAACATGGAAAGAAAGATTCTGTCAGCCTACATCGAGGATATAAAAAGACGGGGACCTGCGTTCATAAAACTCTACATAAGAAAGATGGATGACGAAAGGCTCGGGCAGTCTCTTAAGAGGTATCTTTCAACAGTCATGGAAAAGACCCTTGAGAGTGCAATAGATGGTGGTGCCATATCCTGGAACAGAAAACTCACACCTGATAAGGGCTACGGGGCAGGCCTTGATGAAAGGGTGGTGGAGTTTCCCCTTGTGCTTGAGATGGGAAGATTCTCCACGGAAGATACGGTGCTCGATGCAGGTGCATCTCTCAATGCAAGGATTATAAGAAAGTATGTGCACAGGACAGGGGCACACATAGTGCACTTCACACAGAGTGCAAGGGAAGAGGAGCTTATACCCCACGACGACAGGGCATCCTATATGTTCGGAGACCTGCGAAGTATGCCATTTAAAGACGAGACATTCGATAAGGTTGTCTGCATATCCACACTCGAACACATAGGGATGGACAACTCAAGATACGGCGGAAAGGTTGAAAACAACCCCGATTCCTACATAGACGCTGTAAGGGAGATGTTCAGGGTTCTTAAAAGAGGGGGAAGGATGTTAATAACCGTTCCCTACGGCACACAGAAAAACCTGGGCTGGTTCAGGATATTCAACCACTCTCACATAAAGAAGATGCTTAAGGTGTGCAACGGATGCAAGCACAAGGAAAAGTACTTCTACTACAACGGCTACTGGTACGAGGGAACAAAGGTGCCCCCTCATGAAAAAAGGCCACCAAAGTGGCAGGATATAACAGGGGTGGCGATTCTGCTTGTTGAAAAAACAAAAACCAGACGGGACAGATGACGGACAGAAGATGGATAATCAATACGGTTAATCTTGGATGGTTACTGTTTTTAAGGGATTTCAGGTACAGGTTCAGACAGGCATATCTGGGCTATCTGTGGGCATTTGTGCGTCCCGTGCTGATAGCACTTCCAGTGATAATTGTGGGAAGCCACTTTGAGCTTGCAAAAAACAGCCCCCTTAAGGTGCACTACGCTGTGTTTGCATTCACGGGTATCATACTGTGGCAGATACTCTGGGATGCCATCATATTCCCCCAGTGGATGATGAGAAGAACAAGGGGCATACTGAAAAAGATTAGGTTTCAGTACTGGTCTGTTGTGGTTGCAGGATGTTTCTATGTGCTCTTTAACCTTGCGATATATGTGATGCTTATATTGACGGTATTTGTGCTGTTTGATGTGGAGGTGGGCTGGTCTGTGCTGGCAGGTTTTGTCACCCTCGGTTTGCTCATCATCTGCGGGCTTGCAGTGGGAATCACAATAGCTCCGATAACCCTTGTATACCTGGACATAAGGTATGGTCTGCCAGTTATCTCAAGTGCACTGCTCTGGACCGTTCCTGCAATATACGCCACACCACCCGAGGGCACACTCAGTGTTCTTAACAGGTGGAACCCCTTGACTCCACTTATTGAGGTGCCCAGAACACTTCTTGTAAGCGGGATGAGCGGAAAGGAATGGCTGTTTGTGTTGAGTTTTGGCATGTTCTTTCTGCTCTTTCTATGGAGCCTTAAGTTCTACAGAGAGACAATGCCAAAGGTCATCGAGCAGATTATATAAACGGGACAGCAATGAAGGACGCAATAGTTTTTAGAAATGTCTCCAAGGTGGACTTAAGGGATATTCGAATAACAAAGCTTCGCACATTCTACAGTATACTGTTTGGACTTAAAAAAAACGGTCATATGGAAGGTGAGTACCTCATAAGAGACCTATCATTCACACTCAAAGAGGGCGAGACACTGCTTGTTGTGGGCGGAGAGAACTCTGGCAAGGAAACCCTTGCAAGGCTTATATGCGGGCTCTCACAGCCCACAACAGGGGTGGTCAGGGTGGAGGGCACCGTAAGATGGGTTGTAAGCACACCTGTTGGGTCAAACCCTCTCATGAGTGTGGAGGAGTACCTGAGACTCCTTCTCATGCTCTGCGGAGAAGATGCAGACAGGGTGGAAACCACAAAAGAAGAGATACTCAGAGACTGTAACCTCAAAGAGTTCAACGCTACAAAGCTGTTCGATGTGCCGGACTGGATGCTTAAAAAGCTTGTCTACTACACCATGATTACTGTGGATGCGGATGTGTTCGTGTTTGAACATACAAGAAGATTCGATGACCCTGAGTTTGCCTCCATGTGTATGAAAAGAATAGACCACATAATGCAGAACAGAACGGTTGTGGTTCTCAAAAGAAGCATTGGTGAGCTGGATTCCCTCATGGCACGGTATGTGGACAAGGTGCTCGTGCTTGAAGACGGGTGTTCCAGGTTCTTCGGCTCCTTTGAGGATACCACGGAAAAGAGCTTTGATGAAATGGCGGGCAATGTGCACCATGCAGGAAGATACGAAGGCAGTGCAGAACAGAGGACACTCTGTTCCACAGAGTTCGTCATAGGCAATATTTTAAAAGAGTGGAAGAGGTCTGGATACATGCTTGAAGACCTTATCGATGCAAGGCTCAACGAGGCATTCAGCGGAATAGATAACGCATCCCATGTGGTTGCAGGCCCTTACATATCTGACACCGGCACGGAATTCATCTACTGGATACCCTTTTTAAGATGGGTGATGAAAAGATTCAACCTTAAAGAAGAGCACCTTACAGCCATCTCACGCTGTGGGGCAGGGGTATGGTACAGAAGGCTGGGCATGGATTACACGGACATGTGTGAGGTCATGGAAGAGGAAGAAATGGAGAGATACTTCAGAGACATCACGCTGAACTCAAGCATGAAGCAGTTTGAGGCCACCCCGTTTGAGATGGACCTTGTGCGCAGATTGCTCGAAAAAAAGGGTATCGAGGAATACTTCCTCATACACCCGTCCCTTATGTGGAACCTCTTTCTGCCGGTCTGGAAGCAGATGCTTCCAACGGGGTTCCTGTTCAGATACATAAGCTACGATAGCTTTAACCTTAATCACGCTGACCACACACTGCCACTGAATCTACCTGAAAGATACATAGCGGTCAAGTTCAGCTTCTGTCCGCACTTTCCGCCCACAGAGGAGAACATAAGGTTTGTAAGAGAATTCGTTGGGATGCTTTCAAAAAGACACAATGTGGTTAGCCTGCATACAGCCAAAAGGATAGACAAACACGAGGACTTTATATTCAAGGATGAGGCCGTGTATACGATTGACGAGGGCGTAACATACAGTAATCTGCTCGATATCCAGACAAGGGTCATAAAGGGAGCAGAACTGTGTATCGGTGTGCACGGGAATATAACATCCATCGCACCATTTATGGGGGTGAACACACTCAACATCTATTCACACATGGCAGGCACATACTCGGTAACCCACAGCATCTATGATACTCACCTCTCGGGGGTCTTTAAGGAGAAATTCTTCGCTGTCAATGTAAACGAGACATCTCCGCAGGAGCTCATAAGAATGGTGGATAGATAAATCGCAGGAGGGTAGTGGATATGAATATAATTTTCTTCATGCTCCATCCCGGCTATGTGCGCAACTATGAGTCCGTTATAAGAGGTCTTGCCGAGAGGGGCCACAAGATACATGTGTGTTTCAGCCAGACCAAAAAACAGTCCGATGACAAACTCATCGAAAGGCTTGCCATGGAAAACAGCAATGTAAGTTTTCAACCCAGGCCTTCTCCGAAGGCCAGTCTCGTGTGGCGCTACATGGCCAGTGCAATACGCGGGGGCAGGGACTACATCAGATACTTTCACCCGCGATATGCAAATGCAACGGAGCTTAAAAACAGGGTTGAGGAACGGCTCGGAATAATAACCCATCCCTTTGTGCGCACACTGTTCAAACTCCTGAACAGGATGGGGCTTATAGGCCTGCTGGACAGGGTCTTTATAACACTGGAGAACGCACTGCCACGGGCCAGAAATATAGAGGAATTCATAAAGGAACGAAAGGCAGACCTCGTGCTGGTAACCCCTGTGGTGAATATGGCATCCCTTCAGGTGGATTACATAAAGAGTGCAAAGTACCTTGGCGTGCGCTGTGCGGTGTGCGTGGCAAGCTGGGATAACCTGACCAACAAGGGCCTCATAAGGGTGGAGCCAGATGCGGTGTTCGTATGGAACGATATACAGAAACAGGAAGCAGTGGAGATGCACCACATACCAGAGGAAAAGGTAATAGTAACAGGGGCACAGTGCTATGATAAGTGGTTTGAGTTCAAGCCGAGCTCAACAAAAGAAGGATTTATGAAAAGGATTGGCCTTGACCCGGGTGTGCCCTATCTACTGTATGTGTGCTCGTCTCCGTTTATCGCACCGGATGAGGTGGGCTTCGTTGAAAAGTGGATACAGAGTATACGAAACTCCGATGACCCATACATATCTAACATGGGCATTCTCATACGGCCACATCCACAGAATGCAGAGCAGTGGAAGGATGTGGACTTTTCCCACTACGGAAATGTGGTCATATACCCCAGGGCTGGAGAAAACCCCGTGGATGAGATAACCAGGAACAACTACTACGATTCCATATACCACTCACAGGGAGTTGTGGGTATAAATACCAGTGCCATGATAGAGTCAGGCATACTGCTCAAGCCCGTTTTTACCATAACCTCCCCTGAATTTGAAAAGACCCAGGAGGGCACACTGCACTTTCACTACCTCGTAAAGGGCGGACTTCTGTACATGAGCAGAAACATGGATGAGCACCTGGAACAGCTAAAAAGAGTGCTCTCCAGTGATGACAGAAGCTATGTTGAGAGGATAAGAAACTTCATAAAGGACTTCGTAAGACCCCACGGACTGGATGTGCCCGCAACACCCGTATTCGTGGAGGCCATCGAAAAGATGGTGGATATGCCCGCACCTTCTGCAGAAAAGGTACCGCTGTGGAGCTACCCACTGCGCCCTGTGATGCTGTTTATGGGTACGGTGCTTATACTGAGCAAGGGAGCCCTCAAAAAGTGGATTAAAGAATTCAAGGAGAGCAGAAGAGAGAAGAAGACAAAGAAACCTCAGAAGGC
>JALUQR010000066.1:536-14432 GCA_027017505.1 bacterium | reverse complement strand
CTTTATACTTGCGGTCGGGCTTCTTGCCACAGCTACCATACTTACCACTGGCATGAGCTCCAACAGGCGTGCCCAGGCAATAACCATTGAGGCGACCATAGCCTATTCTGTTCTTGACGAGATTATGGCAAGAAGCCCTGATGACACCCTTTTCGATACAGACCAGACAGATGTGGTCTATGACCTTGACCCCGATACCACTGCTACCACAAGAACAGTTCAGGGTATCACCTATTCTGCAGAGCTTGACATAGATGCCAACAACCCTGTTGCGGGGGTTGCCAGGATAGATGTAACCGTAACAGGTGGAGGAAGGTCCATCACACTTACAACCTTCAGAAGGACGATATAGGATGGGTGGTTACAGGAAAATATATACAGGTATGCTGGGCTCCAGCAGGGGCTTTACCCTTGTGGAGATTCTCATAGTTATGGGAATACTGATTACCGTTATATCCGTGGTGCTTCTGCTTTACGACAGACAGGCAAGGATGACCGATGTGGAAGAAGAAACCGTTGAGGTACAGCAGAACCTGCGGATAGCCATAGACTCCATAATAAGGGACATAAGGGAGGCTGGCTTCCTTGTGCCAGGCGGGACAAACCCTGTTGCAAATATATCCAACGGTGGTGGAACAGGTGGGTCTGACACCCTCACGCTGAATATAGCCTCTGCAGTTGGCATATACGCGGTAATAGACACCGAATTCACCACGGATGTAACATCTGGCTCACCACTGACATTCAGCGTGAGTTCTTCCCTTGATGCGGGCAGGTTCAGCATAAACGATGTGGTAAGGATAATAGACCCGATGAACAAAAGCGAGCCCCTGTCAACCACCTATACGGTATCGAGCATAGATACATCTGCTCCGTCCATAACGGTTGTGCCCTCTGGAAGTGGAACAGGTGTGCTCTTCAGAAAGGGCTACATCATAGCACGCACAGGAGATACCACATCAGAACAGTATCCAAACACCATACTCTACTGCCTCGGGCCTGCAGGAGGCTGTGGCTCAGGGGTTACAGGATGCCCCACAGGCCAGAGGTGCCTGTTCAGAATAGTCAACGGCTCTGCAACAGAGGACTCCATAATAGCAACCAACATGACAGACCTGCAGTTCCGATACCTTCTTGATGGCTCCACCACAGAGGTGGACACAACTGCAAGTATCTCGCAGATAAGGGCAATAAGGGTTACTCTGAGTGGTACTACCACCTCAGTGAAAACCCAGGCAACCATCGGCAGACAGAGAACGAGAGAGCTTACAACAGTTGTGAAACTTAGAAACAGATAAAAGGAGAAAAAACAATGGGTAATGTAAAGAATATAAGAGGTTTTCTCAAGGATGAGAGGGGAACAGCCCTTGTGCTTGTCATGGTGATACTGCTTCTTATGGGTGTTCTTGGAAGCATGATGATGTCCACATCCACCCCTGAGATACAGATTGCACGGAATCTCAGGCTTCATGAGGAGGCCTTCTATGCTGCGGAAAGGGCGGTGGAGTATGGAATGGCTGATGCGAATATCTACACCACCATAGGCACGGGTTCTGTGGACATACCCCTTTCAGGGGTGAGCCTTGCAGTGGGCTCAACAGATGCAAGTGGTACAGTGCGTTATCTCACAACAGGGCCACCGCCAAAGGGCTCTGGTGTGGATGTTACAAAGTTCAAGGCAAACTACTACGAGATAAATGTTACAGGCACAGCTCCTGGAAACTCAAGGGTTAATCTGGAAACCACGGTTATAAAGATACTTCCAAAGAGTTAGTTAACGGTTAAAAATAGCGAGGTGGGTTATGAGAAGGCTCGTAAGGATAATCTCAAAGATGGTGATAATGGCGGGGATACTTCTGCCAGCAAGACTCATGGCACTTGACCAGTACCCTGGAGATACCGCGATCTACGGGGTTTCAACGGCCCAGATTCAGCCCAATGTGCTCATAATACTGGATAATTCGGGCAGTATGAACGATGATATTATAGTGGGAGACCCCTATGACCCGAACATAGTCTACCCCCTTACCAACAGCTGTCAGGGGCAACCATGCCAGACCAACACGGTCTACAGATGGAGGGCAATAGAGCAGATATGGCAACCACACATAAGTGATGTGAACACCATATCGTGCACCACCGCAAGGAATGCCCTTCTTACCACAGGAACCTATCAGGGTGTGCTGAGGACAAATGGCTCATGTTCAGGCTGGTGGTGGCAGTCCGCAAGTTACGCAACGGGCAACTACATAAACTGGCTCACACAGTCAGGAGGAACAAGACCAAAGATAGATGTGGCAAAGGAGGTGCTCACAAACCTCATAAACACCACATCAGGGGTTAAGTTCGGCCTCATGATATTCAACACCTCTCAGGGCGGACACATTGCAGGCGTGGGCGACGGCTACGGATACAAGGGTTACCAGGCCTACATAAAGAACATGGACGAGGTGTTCGATGCCACCACAGGCGAGACCAACAGGGATGCCCTCGTTAACACCCTGAACAACATAGTTGCGAACACCTGGACACCCCTTGCAGAAACCCTCTACGAGGCAATGATGTACTACGGTGGAAAGGACTCCGCATTTAACGGAAACCTCTCCTATTCAACACCCATAGAGTACAGCTGTCAGAAAAACTATGTGATAATCATAAGCGACGGTATGTCCACAAAGGACAGGGACCCTGTTCTGCAGACCATATGCAACAGCGGTGATTGCGATGGCGATGGATTCGAGCCCGGTGGAGACCCTGAGAAGAACTACTCCTACCAGGGTTCAGACTATCTGGACGATGTGGCAAAGTACATGTACGATAACGATGTGCTCCAGGATGTTGCAGGTGATGCCAAAACCCAGGGCACACAGAGGGTTATAACCTACACCATAGGGTTCGGACTCGCGGGTGAACCTGGTGCAGAAAAGCTGCTGCAGGAGACAGCACAGAACGGTGGTGGTGTGTACTACTCTGCAGATTCCACAGCAGGGCTGAGCGAGGCATTAAGACAGATACTTGCCACCATAATAGAGGATAACACATCGTTCGTATCTCCTGTGCTACCTGTAAGCCCCGAGAACAGAACATTCTCGGGTAGCAGGCTCTACATGGGATTCTTCAAACCCCAGCCAGGTGCCTTCTGGCTCGGTAACCTCAAAAAGTACGGCATAGATGACGAGGGCAATGTGGTGGACAAAAACGGCAATCCTGCAACAAACGATGACGGAAGCATAAGGGACAACGCGGTATCCTACTGGAGCTCACAGGCAGACGGCGGGGATGTGGACGCAGGTGGAGTGGGTGAAAGACTGCTGCTCAGAACCACGGAGAGAAACATATACACCTATCTGGGCACAAACACAAACCTTACAGACCCATCAAATGCCTTTATCACCACAAACACAGCCATTACCGCCACAATGCTTGATGTTGTGGATGACGCTGAAAAGAACAGGGTTATAAACTTCGTGCACGGCAAGGACGCCTACGATACAGACTCCAACGGAGACACCACTGAAAAACGCGCATGGATACTGGGCGATATACTCCACTCGGTACCCCTGGTTGTCCACTATGCGACATTCACCCTCAGCCAGGAGAGCGATTGCACCAAGAACAAGACCATAATATTCGTGGGTGCAAACGACGGCATGCTGCATGCCTTCAGAGACTGCGATGGCGAAGAGATATGGGCATTCATACCACCAGACCTGCTACCATATCTTAAGTACATGACACCCAACTACAACACCCATACCTACTATGTGGACGGAACACCTGTCGCCTACATATACGATGCAGACAACGACGGTAACATAGAGAGCACAGATGGCGATAAGGTGATAATAATGTTCGGAGAGCGAAGGGGTGGCCAGTGGTACTATGCACTGGATGTGTCTGACCCTGAAAACCCCGTGTTCCTCTGGAGGATTGGCCCAACGGAAAGCCCCTCTGGAAACAACAGCGATTACTCCGAGCTCGGTGAAAGCTGGTCTACCCCCGAGATAGTGAAGGTGGAGGTTGACTCGGGCGGACAGAGGGTAACAAAGGTGGTTGCCTTCATAGGTGCAGGCTACGATAAT
The DNA here is from genome assembly GCA_027017505.1 of bacterium. Classification (GTDB taxonomy): domain Bacteria; phylum Desulfobacterota; class GWC2-55-46; order GWC2-55-46; family DRQE01; genus DRQE01. Next base: position 10,350 of record JALUQR010000066.1, on the reverse strand, counting down.
GTGAGCCAGGACTTAGAGCCACCCTCAACAGATACCATGGGAAGGGGCGTATACGCGGTGGAGATAGCAACACTTGACGCCTCTGGTGTGCCCTCGTTTGCCAGCTCGGGACACAAGCTCTGGGGCTACACAAACGCTGAGAACTCAGCCCTTACACACTCCATACCCAGCCAGATCGCGACAGTGGATGTAGACTTTGACGGATTCATAGAAAGGCTCTATGTGGGAGACACGGGTGGAAATCTCTGGAGGTTCGATGTGTACGATACCAATACCGCCAACTGGTCTGGAAGGATAATATTCACATCCAACCCCGGGGATGACTCCTCCACTGGCAGAAAGATATTCTACAAACCAGCGGTAACCCTCGAGGTGGGCTTTGAGCTTGTGGTGTTCGGCACGGGTGACAGGGCACATCCGATAAGCACAGATGTGGTGGACAGGATGTATGCAATAAAGGATGTGGGACAGACAACACCTGTAAGTGAAGCAGACCTTTCTGATGCGACAAACGGCAGTGTGAACATATACAACTCCTACGGCTGGTACATAAAGCTGAGTGAGAACCAGGGAGAAAAGGTGCTCTCTGAGGCAACGGTTATAAACAGGGTTGCCTACTTCACCACATATACTCCATCTGCAGATACAACCACAGACCCCTGCAATACATCCACCAACAGGGGAACCGCAAGACTCTATGCCATAGACTACCTTACAACCCAGGCTGCTTACAACTACAACACCTCGAACGATACGGGTGACACTGTGGTCAAGGATAAGTCCGACAGGTCAAAGACCATAGGAACGGGCATACCCTCGGGTATAGTGATGGTTATAAGCCCGTCAGGCCTGTCGGCACTCATAGGGGTCGGTGGTGCACTGGCAACCCCAGAGGTAAGTGAGATGGGAAGTGTTATACCTGTATACTGGAGGGAGATAAGATGAATACCATCACAAGGTGGCTCCTGGTTGTAATTGTACTGGCATCTCTTGCGGGCACAGCGCCTGTATGGGCAAAGAACAAACACAGCACAGGCCCTGCAAGATTCCTGCAGGGCGTTGTCACAGACTACAGGGCTGACAGACTGGTTGTAAACGAGACCTGGAAGATACACCTTACTGGTAAAACCCAGGTGCTCAATGTGGAAGGAGAGGAGATGGAGAGGTTCTACCTTGAAGGACACAGGTGGGTGTATGTGGAGGGTATCGAGAGAAAGGATGGCTCCATAGAGGCGGTAAAGGTATATCTGCTGCCAAAGTACATTGATAAGAAGGAAAGGGTAAAGTACCCTTTTATAAAATTGCCGTGATCAGGGGATGCCAATGAAGGTACAAAACACTGTAACCAGGCAGGCTCTTTTCTGCCTGGTTATGGCTTTGTTGATTGTGGTCTCCCTTGGAGCATGCTCGAAAAAGGAAGAAGGGGGCAAGACTGAATACAGCCAGGACGAAGAAGCCAGGATGGAAGAGAGCGGAAGTGTCTCTGTTGAGATAGTGCCCCAGGAGCCCACAGTTGAAAGCGAGCTTCAGGCAATAGTAAGGGGAGAGGCAAGGCTTATGAGTTTTCAGTGGCTTAAAAACGGCGAGCCCATAGAGGGAGCCAGAGGAGCAGTGCTCCCGCAGGGATACTTCAGAAAGGGAGACACAATCAGCGTGGTTGTAAGAACCAACGGGGTTAAAAAGACCAGCACAGTTGTCATAGAGAACTCCCCACCTGTGCTTACAGGTGTTGCGCTTCTGCCAGAGGTAATCCACAGGGGTGTGGACATAACCGCAAGACCACAGGCAGAAGACCCTGACGGAGACGATGTGTACTACGAATACCAGTGGATTATAAACGGTGAGGAGCTTCCAGACCTTACAGGAGAGGTGCTCCCTGGTGACAGGTTCTCAAGGGGCGATAGCGTGACAGTAAGGGTTACCCCCTATGACAGTGAGTCCTACGGAGAACCCTTTGAGGTGCCTGCAATCACCATACCGAACGCACCACCACGGTTTGTGTCCACACCACCACGGAGTTTCGAGACAAGACTCTATACCTACCAGGTAAGGGCTGAAGACCCTGATGGTGACACCCTGAGTTTTCGCCTTGAGGAGGCCCCATCAGGGATGACCATAGATGCAACTGGCCTTATAGAATGGCCTATAGATGAATCGCAGGAAGGCACCCACAGGGTGAAAATAACAGTAGAGGATGGATACGATGGCACAGCCTACCAGGAATACACAATTAACATATCGTTCCCGTAGGGATGGCACTGGTGAGAAGGGGTTCTCCCTTGTGGAGGTGCTCGTCATAGTGGCCATTGTGGGGCTGATTGCAGCAATTGCGATACCGAACATAAGTGTGTGGCTTCGCTCGATGAAGTACAAGGAGACCGCATGGGACATACTCTCAAAGTCCAGACTTGCCAGACAGCTTGCAATAACCAGGAACAGGGAGCACAGGGTGGAGTTCGATATAGACGGCAGAAGATACAGGGTTACACAGGGCAATGCGTCATCGGGAAGCACTTCCTGGACACAGATAAGACCCTGGAAGAGCCTTGACTCCCAGGTCAACTGGGCAACAGGCCAGACATGTGATGGCGGTGCAGACATAAATGTAACCTTCTATCCCAACGGAACCGCAGACTCCGCAACCATATGCATAATGGATACAGACAACACCCGGAAGTACAGGGTGGTTATAACTGCCCGAAGTGGCAGGGTAAGGATAGAGACACCGTAGGTGAGCTTATATTAAAATTATATAAAAATGATATTAATTTTAAAAAAAACCTTGACAAATTGTATTCTCATAAAATAAAATTTTTAAAAAAAGAAGGGGCAGTTTTTGCCCCTTTTCCAGTCAGGGGTGGATAAACCGTAAGACCATGAAGGTGAGGTCAAAGAACAATCTGAGAAAGATAAGGGAGAACATGCTTCTCAGCAAATCCGAGCTTGCCAGAAAGGCAGGTGTCTCCCCTGTTACCATTGACAGGATAGAGAAGGGTTATCCCTGCCGTATGGATACGAAGAGAAAGATTATTCAGGCGCTGGGTCTTAAGCTGTCTGACAAGGACAAGGTCTTCGGGAGCGATTAGATGGTATTTTCTTTTCTCAGAAAGAAAGAGGTAATAGGTCTTGATATAGGCTCCAGTTCCATAAAGCTCGTCCAGCTGCGTCAGGCAAAGAAGGGCTGGGAGCTTGAAAAGCTCGGCCTTGAACCCCTCCCTCCAGAGGCCATCGTGGATGGCTCCATCATAGACTCCATGAGCGTTACAGAGGCAATAAAGAAACTCATTGCAGACTGCAAGGTGAGGGCAAAGGATACTGTCTCCTCGCTTACGGGTAACTCCGTGATTATAAAAAAGGTGGAGCTTCCCGCCATGACAGAGGAAGAGCTGGCAGAGTCAATCCAGTGGGAGGCAGAACAGTACATACCCTTCCCCATAAGCGAGGTAAACATAGACTTTCAGATACTCGGCGAAAGTGCGGGCGGAAAAGGACAGATGGAGGTAATGCTCGTTGCGGTAAAGAAGGATGTTATAAACGACTACATCAATGTGATAAAGGAGGCAGGGCTCAATCCCATAATAATGGATGTGGATGCCTTCGCACTTGAGAACATGATGGAGATAAACTACTCACTGCCACCAACAGAAAACATCACCATGGTTAACATAGGTGCCAGTGTTACCAGTATAAGTGTCATAGCAGGGGGAATCACCACCTTCACTCGAACCGTGCCCATGGGTGGAAACCACTACACAGAGGAACTCCAGAGAAGCTTCAGCATACCATTCAGGGACGCAGAAGAGCTCAAACTGGGCAAACAGCTGGAGGATGTAACACCTGAAGAGGTCGCACAGATTATAAGCGTGGTATCAGAGAGCATGGTAATGGAGGTCAGAAGAAGTGTGGACTTTTTCATAGCAGGCAACCCTGGGCTCGTGATACACAGGATAATGCTCTGCGGAGGAGGTGCAAAAACCCGGGGACTTAAGGAACTCATAAAGGAAAGGGTGGGGCTTGAGGTGGAAATAGCAAACCCCTTTAACGGCATAAACTACAACCCCCAGAACTTCAACGCAAGGTATCTGCAGGATATGGCTCCGTGCTTCGGTGTCGCTGTGGGTTGTGCAATAAGGAGGCTCGGGGATAGATGATAAGAATAAATCTATTACCCGTAAGAGCTGCAAAGAAGAAAGAGTCCATAAGGTTTCAGCTTACAGTTGCGGTGCTTATAACCGCCATGGTGGTCACTGTATCTTCAGCGTATTATCTCAAGCTCAAAAGCGATGTGTCCATGCTCAAAGAGGATATAGACACCATGGAGGAAGAACTTAGAAAACTCAAAAGAAAGGTGGGAGAGCTCACAAAAATCAAGGAGCAGAAAAAACTGCTCCAGAACAAACTCGATGTGGTCAACAAGCTCGAGAAGGCAAGAACAGGGCCTGTCGCCATGTTCATCCAGATAAGCGAGGCAATACCAAAAAAGGTATGGCTCATATCACTTACAGAAAAGGGCAAGAACATAACCCTCAACGGTAATGCGGTTACAGATGAGGACCTTGCAGAATTTATGAGAAGGCTCGAGGCGGTGGAAGATATAAAAAAGGTGGAACTTGTGGTTGCAAAAAGGACAAAGGCACAGGGTGTGGGACTGGATATAGTATCCTTCACACTGAATGTGGAAAGAAAGTAGCATGGCAATAGAGCTGAAAAACATAAAAAACATCATAAAGCTCGATAAGATACTGAAACTGCCGCGCCTTCAGAAAGTTCTTATCCTTATAGGGGTAAACCTTGTTATAGCGCTTGTAAGTTACCAGTTCTTCATATCCCCACAGATTGACGAGATAGAAAAACTCAAGGACAGGCTGAACCAGCTCGAGATAAAACTCGTTGAGGCCAGACGCATTGCACAGGATATACCCAGGTACAGAAGGGAAAAACAGGAACTTGAGAAAAAACTCAAAGAAGCCCTTGAGAGACTGCCCGATAAAAAGGAAATACCAGGGCTTATTGAAAGCATAAGTGAATCGGGCAGGATGGCAGGCCTTAAGATACTCCTTTTCAAACCACTGCCAGAAAAACCAAAGGGTTTTTACGCAGAGGTACCCGTGAGCATGGAGGTGCGGGGAACCTTCGAGAGCCTTTTTGACTTCTGCTACAGGATAAGCAGGCTCTCAAGAATAGTGAACATAACAGGGGTAAGCGTGGGACTCGCAAAGGGTGGCACACCCCTTGCACCCATGCTGAGGGCAAAGTTTGTGGTAACCACATTCAGGTTTATACCTGAAAAGAAGACCACCCCAAAGGGTAAGAAAAAATGAGCGTCAGGGGTATGAAGAAATATCTGGCACTGTTTGTGCTCATGGCCTTTGCGATTGCAGGATGCGGTGGACAGGAGCCATCGGATGAAAAGGTGGTGCTTAAAAGACCGCAGAGAAAACAGGTGGTAAAACCACAACAGCCCACCGCAGAGGAAAAAGAAATGGTAGAGAAAAAAATAGATATAACAAGGCTTAAGAGGAATCCCTTCCTGAGCTATCTTGCAAAGGTCAAGCTCAGAAGACAGGAGAAACGCATAAAAACACCCCTTGAGTGCTGTGAGGTTGGTGTTTTCAGACTCGTTGCAGTGGTCACAGGGGTGAAAAGGCCCAGGGCTGTGGTGCAGGCACCTGATGGAAAGAGATACATAATAAGAAAGGGAGACAGAATAGGCACAAAAGAGGGCAGGGTGGTGGCAATAACCATGGATAGCGTGATAATCAAGGAAAAGATAAGGGATGCAGAGGGCAATCTGGTGGGCACAGAGATAGTAAAACTCACCCTGCCAGAGAAGAAATGAACGAGGTGTCTATTATCTATAAGAACAGGGGGAGGTTCCTATGAATAAGAGACTTTTTGTAAACGGTTTTGCTGTGATACTTGTGAGTATTGCCATTGCCATTGGGGGATGCACACCAAAAAGACAGACAACAGGGCTCAAACAGCCAGGGGCAACACCAGCTGAAGAGGCAACAAGGGTTGAGATAATAAGCGTGGTGGGCGAGGGCGATGCAGTGCTGATCGAGACCAACAAACCCGTGAAATACACCGCCTTCAAACTTACAGACCCGCCAAGGATTATAATAGACATGCCAGAGGTTGATGTAAGCAGTGTCAGAAGCCCCATAGCGGTAAACAACAACTACATAACAGAGATAAGAACATCCACCTACGGTGACGAAAACAAGAGGATAGGCAGAATCGAGATAGGACTCAGACAGGGGATAATCCACAGGGTAAAAGCAGGTGAGAACAGCATCCTGGTAGACCTCAAAAGAGACATCTACATACCAGGTGTTGCAGAGGAGCAGGCACCTGAAGAAGAACCACAGACAATGGATGAGGTAACAGAGATAATAGAGAAGACAGAAGAGGATGTGGCGGTTTCAACCACAGTTGTTGCAGACAGAAAGGAGCCTGCCAGAAAAAAGGCAAGTAACCTTACCGATGTAAGGATAGACTCAAAGAACTCGGAGGTGACCGTAACCCTTGTGGGCGACGGAGAGATCGGAAACTTCAACGCCTTTGGCCTTGAAGACCCTTCAAGGGTGGTGCTCGATGTGTGGGGTGTATCCGCCACATTTGAAGAGAGGGAGATACCGGTGGACTCCGAGGTGATTGAACAGATGAGGGTTGGCGTGCATCCCGATAAGGTGAGAATCGTTTTCGACTCTCCGCTGTCAGCTATACCCTCATACTCGGTGGATAAAGAGGCAGACAGGCTTGTTTTAAGGTTCAGCAAACCACGGGCAGACACCGCAGAGACCCAGAAGCCAGCACCAGCACAGAAGACCATCGCAGAAAAACCCGCAAGGATTGAGATAAGGGATATAAGGTTTAAGAAACTTCCTGGCAGGGCAAGGCTCATAATAGAGGGGACAGCCAGGCCAGAGTTCAGAATAAGAGAGACAGGGCTTGGCAAAAACCTCATAATAGACATGCCCTCTGCATACATACCCGAGGAGCTGAGGGTAACACTGGATGCAGCAGAGCTTGACACCCCTGTTATAAGCATAAGCTCCTATCAGGCATCCATAAAGCCCGAGCTTGGAAGGATACTTGTAAAGCTTACGGGCAGAACCCCCTACAGGGTTGGCAGAGGGGATAGCTTCATATACCTTGACTTCCCCATACTCACCGCAGAGAAGAAACAACAGAAGCCCGGAGCCGATGTTACCGCCCGAAAGAGGGAAAAACCTGTAGATGAGGCATACAAGACCAGAAGGGTCAACATAAACATGGTGGATGCCCAGGTGGTTGATGTGCTGAGGCTTCTTGCAGAGATAAGTGACCTGAATATAGTGGTCTCAGAGGATGTCAAGGGCACCATAACGCTTAAACTCAAGAATGTACCCTGGCAACAGGCATTTGACCTCGTGCTTAGAACCAAGGGGCTTGATAGCATAAAGGAGGGCAATGTCATAAGGGTTGCACCACGCGAGAAGATACGCCAGGAAAAGGAAGAGGAACTGCGCACAAAGGTGGCACAGAAGAAACTCGAAGAGCTCACAACAGAGTTCATAAGGGTGAACTACGATAACGCATCTAACATAGCCCCGCAGATACGGAGCCTGCTCTCGGACAGAGGAAGTGTAACAGTGCACGAGACCACAAACACCCTTATAGTGAGGGACATAAAGTCCGTGCTCAAAGAGGTGAAGGACTATGTAAAGAGGGTGGATATACCCATACCGCAGGTTCTCATAGAGACGAGGATTGTTGAGGCAGAATCGAGCTTTGCCAGAGACCTGGGTATACAGTGGGGCGTGGACATAAGGGAGAGCAATGCGGACTACCACTACAGCATCTTTGGAAGCACCTCTGAGCTTGGCTCTGCTGCTCCGTATCCGAGCCAGCAGTCAGCCACATATGGAGGTGGAGGAGTTACCTCACAGGATAAGACCGCAGGCTTTATTGCAGATGTGGGAGTTACAAACTATGCTGTAAACCTTCCCGCAGCAGGTACCGCAGGCACACTGGGAGCACTTGGATTCATAGTGGGAAAACACAAGGGAACACCCATGATACTTGACCTGAGAATCTCAGCAGGTGAAAAACAGGGACTTGTAAAGACCATATCAAGACCGAGAATAGTAACACTCAACAACAAAGAGGCAAAGATAGAGCAGGGTGAATCAGTACCGTTTGAGACCACATCCGCAGCAGGCACGCAGACACAGTTCGTGGATGCAAGCCTGAGCCTTACGGTAAAACCACAGGTCACCCCGGATGGAAGCATACTCATGGACATAAAGGCAAGCAGAAACGCCATAGGAACATACCGTACCGCCACTGGAAAACCCAGCATAAGCAAGAAAGAGGCATCCACAACGGTGCTCGTCAAGGATGGAGAGACAACGGTAATAGGTGGTATAATAGTGTCCGAGACGAACAGGTCAGAGCAGGGGGTGCCTTTCCTTAAGAACATACCGTTTCTGGGATGGCTCTTTAAAAACAAGTCTGTTTCAGACTCGCAGAAGGAGTTGCTCATATTCATAACTCCAACGATACTGAAGAAAGGAGAGCTGAGATAAGTTCCTGCTTGCACATACCCATACCATGCACCCTGCGGGGTGCTTTTTTTTAAGAGGTCCTGGAATATGCTCAGATACCTTACAGCAGGAGAATCGCACGGAAAAGCACTTGTAACCATAGTGGAGGGTGTGCCTGCAGGCCTCAGGCTTACCGCAGAGTACATAAACACCCATCTTGCCAGAAGACAGCAGGGCTACGGCAGGGGTGCAAGGCAGAAGATAGAGAAAGACCAGGTGGAGATACTCTCTGGTGTGAGGCTCGGCAGAACCCTTGGCTCACCTGTTGCACTTGTTGTGAGAAACCGCGACTGGGAGAACTGGAAGGATGTCATGAAGCCCGAGGGAGGAAGGGCACAGGCCCTCACACATCCCAGACCAGGCCATGCAGACCTTCCAGGAGCAATGAAGTACCTTACAAGGGACATAAGGAACATCCTTGAACGCTCAAGTGCAAGGGAGACAGCGGTAAGGGTTGCTGCAGGCTCTGTTGCAAGAAGACTGCTTGAGGAGTTCGGCATACACATATACAGCTGGGTGGTTGAGATAGGCGGGGTAAGATACACAAAAAAAGACCTCCCACCTGAAAAGCTCTTTGAGATGGCAGAAGCATCAGAGACCAGATGCCCTGACCCCGTGGTAACAGAGAAGATGAAAAGAAGAATAGACAGGGCATGTGGTGATGGCGACAGCCTTGGTGGCATATTCGAGGTCGTTGCAACAGGGCTTCCACCAGGGCTTGGAAGCCATGTCCACTGGGATAGAAAGCTCGATGCAAGGCTTGCAGGAGCAGTGATGAGCATACAGGCAATAAAGGGTGTGGAGATAGGCGAGGGGTTTGGCTTTGCAGTACTGCCAGGCTCAAGGGCACATGATGAGATATTCTACAGCAAACACAGGGGCTATTATCGCAGGACAAACCACGCAGGTGGCATAGAGGGTGGCATGACAAACGGTGAGCCCGTGGTGATAAGGGCTGTCATGAAGCCCATACCGACGCTTATGAGGCCACTCCACTCTGTGGATATTGCCACACGAAGGGCACACCTTGCAACAGTGGAAAGAAGCGATGTGTGTGCTGTGCCATCGGCAAGTGTGGTTGCAGAGGCTGTGGTGGCAGTGGAGCTTGCAGGAGCGTTTCTTGAAAAATTCGGCGGAGATTCCGTAAAAGAGATAAAAAGAAACCTCAGGGGCTACAGGAGTGAACTTAAAAGGTTCTGAAAATGTGGTGCTTGCAGGATTCA
>JALUQR010000066.1:0-526 GCA_027017505.1 bacterium | reverse complement strand
GAAGGAACTTATAAGAGAGATTACCTCCACAAAAACGGGCGTGGTGCTTGCAACAGGTGGAGGCAGTGTGGTTGATGAGGAAAACAGAAGACTTCTTAAAGGATGGGGAACCCTTGTGTGTCTTACGGCCAGCGTGGATGCAATACTCAAACGCACAGATGGCTGTAATGAGAGACCACTTCTCAGAGAACAGGACAGAAAGGCCACGGTTGAAAGACTCCTTAAGGAGAGAGAACCCGCTTACAGGGATTCCCACCTTACAGTGGATACAACAGACAGAACAGCCCTGGAGGTGGCAGATATTATAATGGAGTTTCTTAAAAAAGACAGCAGGGAGGATACCCTCTGGGTGAGGCTTGAAAAGAGGGTGGATGAGTCTTACCCCATATATATAAAGCGTGGACTGCTTGATGAGGCAGGCACAAGGCTTAAAAAACTTGCGGTATCTGAAAGATGTGCGGTTGTAACCAACCCCCTGGTGGGCTCTCTTTATGGAGAAAGGCTTCTTTCATCGCTCAACAAAGAG
>JALUQR010000065.1 GCA_027017505.1 bacterium | reverse complement strand
TGCACATCCAGTCCACCTTAAATATTATTGACCTTTCCTTACATGTTATGTTAGATTTTAAATACAACCCGGAAGACCTCCAGAGGTGTGGGATGTTATACACCTCTTAATTTTTTTAGGGGGAGTACTTAATGATACAGAACCTTCTAAGGTCTCTTCCCTCGGTTGATGAACTCCTCAGGGAGCCAGAGTTACAATCCCTTTACAGAAACTTTTCATCCCGTATAGTTAAGGACTCTGTACGAAAGACCCTTAATCTTCTGAGAGAGGAGATACTCTCTGGAAGGCTCAAAAACCTTTCGCGAAGAGATGTGCTCTCACGCATAAGGGAAGACCTTGAGGGGCTTTTTACCAGGGGTCTTAAACCTGTGGTCAATGCATCTGGCACGGTTATCCACACCCACCTTGGAAGGGCCCCACTTGCACAGGATGCGGTGGACGCTCTGATGAGGGCCTCTGGAGGGCCTGTAAGCCTTGAGATAGAGCTTGAGGACGGCTCAAGGGGTGAGAGGGACTCACACTGCGAGGAGCTCATAGTGAGGCTTACAGGCTGTGAGTCTGCCTGTATTGTGAACAACAACGCCGCAGCGGTGCTCCTCACCCTCAACAGCCTTGCCAGGGGCAGAGAGGTGATAATCTCAAGGGGTGAGCTCATAGAGATAGGGGGCTCATTCAGACTCCCAGAGATAATGGAGCGAAGTGGCTGTATACTCAAGGAGGTGGGAACCACAAACAGAACCCATCTACATGACTACATGGATGCCATAGGGGATAACACCGCACTTCTTCTGAAGGTGCACAAAAGCAACTACACCATAAGGGGGTTTACAAAGGAGGTCTCCCTGTCCGAGCTTGTTGCACTTGGCAGAAGCAGGGGTATCCCTGTGGTGGAGGACCTGGGCAGTGGCTCCCTTGTGGACCTTTCCAGATACGGGCTTAAGAAGGAGCCTGTGGTGAGCGAAAGTATAAGAGAGGGCGTTGATGTGGTTACATTCAGTGCAGATAAACTCCTTGGTGGGCCCCAGGCTGGCATCATAGCAGGTAAAAGGGAGTTTGTAGAGAGGATAAGACAAAACCCCCTTAAAAGGGCATTGAGGGTTGATAAACTCACCATCTCTGCACTTGAGGCAACACTCAAACTATACCTTAACCCCGAAGGGCTTGAAAAAAAACTACCCATACTTCGTTACCTCACCCGTCCTGTTGAGGAGATAGAAGAGAACGCACGCAGGATAAAACACATCCTTTCGGCAAGGCTCGGCAGGGGCTTCCGCATAGAGGTTGAGGAGGGCACTTCTGTGGTGGGAAGCGGGGCACTGCCAGACTATCTACTGCCCACAAGGGTCATTACCATCACACACCCTGGTATGGGAGCAGAAAGGATATTCAAACACTTCCTCCACAGTAACCCACCAGTGCTTGGCAGGGTGGAGAGGGAAAGATTCATACTCGATGCAAGAACAATCGAGCCAACCCATATAGAGCACATAGGGCCATTAACCCATGGGTAGAAGAAGATTCTCCTTACTGCAGAAGGCAGTAATTGCCATTGTTGTTATCCAGCTACCAGTGCTTATCACCTTCCTTGTAACCTACAACAGCCTTAAGGAGCATCTGCTTTCCATTGTCCTAAAAGACATAACCATCATACGCGATGTTATGGACAACCAGATAAGGCTCATCCTTAAGGACATGGAAAAGCACACCCGTGAGATTGCAGAAGACCAGCGCCTGCAGACACTGCTCAAGGCCTTAAAGACCGAGCCCTCTGCCATAGAGACGCTTAACCGCTATGTTACAGAGCGATGGGCAGAAGAGGATGCGTACATAGTGGGCCTTGATGGAAGGATAATAGCCCCACTGGTGGGCGACATTCAGGCAGAGGTGGCCTTTGAGAGCCATAAGCTCGGCTCTGGGGATGCAACCGTAGTTACAGAAAGGGGTGAGAACGGCAAACCCCTGCTTTATGCGATCGCCCCTGTAACCGTGGATGCACGGACACTTGGTTTCGTTGCAAAGAGGTTCTACATAGAGGAGCTGGGCATAATACCCCTTACCACCGCAATATCCCGTTACGAATCCATAAGGATGTATCTTGTGGACACAGCTGGCACACTTATAGCCACCACAAGAAAACTCGATGTAGAGCCCACAGGGCTTCTGCCTGTCAGAGAGTGCCTCGGCTATGGCAGAAGCTACGAGGGCAGATACACCACCGAGACACCTGACAGAGAGGTCTTTGCCACCACAAGCTGTATGAGGCCTCCTGGATGGGTCTTCGTGGTGGAGGTGGACATGGCAGATGTGTGGATGCCCGTAAGGATGATAAGACAGGCAGTGATACCTGTCGCTCTGCTGGTGGGTCTTATAATGCTGTTTCTTTTTGCCATATTCTCAAGAACAGTGGTGAAGAATCTCAGAAGGCTTCTTTCCTTTGCAGACCAGATATCCCGTGGTAACTACGATGTTACACTGCCCGTTGAGACAGATGATGAGATAGGCCAGCTTACCGAAAGGTTCAACCTCATGGCAAGCCAGATAAAACAGCGCACCCGTGAAATAACAGAAAGCAGAAGAACCCTTTCCACCCTTTTAAGCAACCTGCCTGGTATGGCCTACAGGGCACTTGCTGATAGAGAGCGCACCATGGAGTTTATAAGCAACGGCTCGATAGAGCTTACAGGCTACAGCCCCCAGGAGTTCCTTACAGGCAGGGTGCACTACGGCACAGATGTTATACATCCTGACGACAGAGACCATGTATACCACGAGATTCAGCACGCAATAAACAGAGGGCTTCCGTACAAGCTCTCCTACAGGATAATGACAAGTGATGACACAGAACGATGGGTGTGGGAGCAGGGCAGAGCGGTTGGAAAGAAAGAGGGACTTGCAGTGCTTGAGGGCTTTATAACCGATGTGACGGAACAGAAAAGGGCAGAGACAGAACTTAAGAAACTTTCCAGCGCCATAGAGGAGAGCATAAACATAGTCTTTATTACCGATACCGATGGTGTTATAGAATATGTAAACCCCACATTTGAAAAAGTTACAGGTTATTCCAAGCAGGAGGTAATAGGCAAGAAGCCCAGCATACTGGCATCTGGCGAGACCCCGCCGTCAAGGTACAAGGAACTGTGGCTCACCATAAAGAGTGGAAGAACCTGGCGCGGGATATTCAAGAACAGAAAGAAAAATGGCGAGTTTTACTGGGCAAACGGGCTGGTCTATCCCGTAAAGGATGAGACAGGCAGGATAACCCACTTTATAGCCATCCAGGAGGATATAACCGAGCGCATGCTCGTGGAAGAACGCATGCGTTATCTTTCAACCCACGATGGTCTCACAGGCCTGTACAACAGGGACTACTTCATAGAGCTTCTTGGCGAGTGGATGGGCACTGCAAGAAGGGAGGGCAGAAGGGGAGGCCTTATGCTTGTGGGGCTTGACCAGTTCAAGCTCATAAACGATACCTACGGGCACGGCATGGGTGATGAAATCCTAAGAAGCATTGCAAGGCTCATAGAGGCATGTGTGAGATACGCAGATGGCACATACCCCAGAAAGGCCTCAAAGGAAAGCATTATTGCACGCCTCGGTGGCGATGAGTTTGCGGTGTTCATGCCATATCTTAACGCTCAGGAGGTCATGGAGATAGCAGAGAAGATTAGAGCCATGATAGAGGATTTCAAGCTCATGGGTAGAAACTTCTACCTTACCGCAAGCATAGGCATTGCCATGTATCCCGAACACGGCACAACCACAAAGGAGCTTATAACGAAGGCAGATGCTGCACTCTCGCACGCAAAGGAGAAGGGCAGAAACCGCTGTGAATTCTTCAGCGATGAATACCGCATACTTGAGGACATGCACGAAAGACTCAAGTGGAAGCGAATAATATACGATGCCCTTGAGAAGGACAGAATTGAACTCTGGTTTCAGCCAATACTGCACATAAAGAGCAACAGAATCTACCACTACGAGGTTCTTGCAAGGATGCGCGATGAGAAGGGCGAGCTAATATTCCCAGGTGTATTTATAGACATAGCAGAGCGCTTTGGCCTTATAGACTCGCTTAACCGCATGATAGTGGAGAAGGCCATAAGGCTTCAGGCAGAGATGAACCGCAGACACAGCCCCATCACCATAAGCATAAACCTTTCAGGGCTCACCCTGGGGGATGAGTCATCTCTTTCTTTTATAAGCGAGACCATAAAAAAGGGTGGGGCAAACCCGGACCACCTTGTGTTTGAGATAACAGAGACCTCTGCGGTGGAAGACATAGAGATGGCAAAGAGGTTTATAAACACACTTAAAAAAACGGGCTGTCACTTCTCACTCGATGACTTTGGAGTGGGCTTTACATCCTTCATGTATCTGCGTGAACTCTCTGTGGACTACATAAAGATAGATGGCTCCTTTATAAGAAGACTCAAGGATAACAGGAATGACCAGCTTGTGGTGCAGGCAATATCCCACATAGCAAGGGGCATGAACATAAAGACCATTGCAGAGTTCGTTGAAAACAGGGAAAGCCTTGAACTGCTCAAGGAGTTTGGTATAGACTATGCACAGGGCTACTATATAGGCAAGCCATCCCCATCCATAGAGTTTGAAGAGAAGGAGTTTGTAAAAAAGTAGATGCGAAACCCTCTTCTGGCAATTATGGTGCTGGTGGGTCTGCTTCTGCCCCGGCACGGGCAGGCTCTATCAATAGGCGAGAGGTTTTCGGGGGAAAGATACCACTACAGCCTGGGTTTCTGGCTCTTTGAGGATGTTGCAGAGGCAGAAATCCAGCTTGAAAGACAGGGCAGATACTACATAGCAACCTTCAGGGCCCGCACAAAGGGTTTTCTTGACTTCATACGCCACAGGGAAGACTCCTATACCGCCATAATGGAAGAGATTGACGGAGGAAGAAGGTTCAGAACCCTTGTGTTCGAAAAGGAGGTAAAAACCCGCAGAAAACACAAAAAGACCATCACCACCCTCGACCACACCCGTGGTATCATAAAATGGCAGAAGTGGCGCAAGGGAAGAAAAATAAAAGAGGGTACGCTCCCCATACCCCCTGGCACCACCTACGATTGCCCTCTTACAGCCTTCTACAACTTCAGGTTCGGTGTGTACGGAGAGGTTAAAAAAGGTGGTAGATACTTTATAAAAACCCTTCCCAAGGAAGATGGCAGAGAGATAGAAATATACC